>CAYHCR010000159.1:0-7317 GCA_964354895.1 uncultured Myxococcales bacterium
CTCGGCGACGAACGCGGCCGGGAGGATCGACACGGCGCGCAGGGCGTCAGCGAGCGTGCTGCCGCCGTCGATCGACGCGATGAGGCGATCGCCGACGAAGGACGGATGATCGGCGGAGCCTGCGGCCAGCGCGAGCGCCTCGCGCATCGGGAGCCCCGCGGCGAGGCAGCCGGCGAGCGCCTCGGCGAACCGCGCGATCGCCTGCTCGCGCAGCACGCCCGAGAGGATCGGCACGCGGCGGCCGACGCCGGCGGCGCCGCGCGCGAGCGGCGAGGAGGGCGGCGGCGGGAAGAACGCGAGCCAGACGACGAGCGCGATCAGGCCGAAGAACACGAGCCAGAGCGGCGCGCCGGCCGCGACGTAGGCGCGCCAGCCGTACGCAAAGGCGCGGGGCAGCGGGACGAGGAATGCGCCCGCGCCGAGCAGCAATGCAGGATAGATGAAGGCGAGCACGATGCGCCGCAGATCCGCCTTGCGCTCGGCGCAGCGGACCGCGAGCCGGTCGAGCGTCGCGACGAGCTGGCCGCGCCGATCGGCCGCCTCGAGCAGCGCCTGACCGGCGGGGTCGAGCAGCTGAAGCGACGCAAAGGTGTCCGGGAGCGGCACGCCCTCGCGCGCGTCGTCGACGAAGCGGGTCCGGATGGGCGCAGGGAGCCCGGAGAAGGGCGCGTCGGAGTGCGTCAGCGAGAGCCCCGCGCCGAGCGTCGCCGCGAGCCGGCGCAGCAGGAGCTCGGTGTCGCCGAGGGAGAGCCGCGCGGCGGGCGTCGGGGGCGGCGGGGCCGGCGTCGCCGCGGGGCGCGGGCGAACGGGCCGGACGCGCGCATAGATCACGCCGCAGCGCGGACAGGAGGGCAGCTCTGCCGGTCGCGGCGCCCCGCACTTCGGACAGCCTTCGTCGCTCATCGTCGCCCCCCGCGCGACGGCTCGCTCGGCCGCTCCGGCGCCCGCTCGAGCGACTCCGCGCGCACGATCGCCGACCCGCCGAATTTCTCCCGGACCTCGTCCAGCGTCCGCTCGAGCGTCGATCGCCGCAGCTGCGTCGCGTCGACGAAGAGCTCGCCCTGGACGGGCGTGTCGAAGTCGAAGGCGGCGATCCCGACGAGCCGCACGGGCGCCCCGAGCTCGTCGGCGAGCTCCTCGAGCAGCGGCACCGCGCAGGCGAGCAGCGACGCGGCGTCGTCGGCCGGCCGCGGCAGCCGGATCTGGCGGGTGTGGAGCTGGAAGTCCTGCGTCTTGAGCTTCACGCGCACCGCCGCCGCGACGAGCGCGCGGGCGCGCAGGCGAGCGGCGACCTTGTCGGCCGCCCAGCGCAGGTGCGGAAGGAGCGCGGGCGCGCCCTGCAGGTCCTGGTCGAGCGTGAGCTCGGCGCCGACGCTCTTCTCCGCGCGGCCGCCGAGCACCGGTCGATCGTCGATCCCGAGCGAGAGCCTGCGCAGGTGCACGCCCTCGTCGCCGAGCCGGTCGCGCGCCCACGCCTCGCTGCGCGCCTGCAGATCGCCGATGAGCCGGAGCCCGTGACGAAGCAGCCGCCCCTCGGCCTTGGGCCCCACGCCCCAGAGCCTGCGGATCGGCAACGGCGCGAGGAACGCGGGCTCGCCGCCGGGCGTGACGACCGTGAGGCCATCGGGCTTGTGCACGTCCGAGGCGACCTTCGCGACGTACTTGCTCGTCGAGGCGCCGACGCTCACCGTCAGGCCCGTGGCCTCCTTCACGGCGGCCCGCACGCGCGCGCCCATCTCGGCCGGCGTGCCGAAGAGCGCCTCGCTGCCGGTCATCTCGAGGAACGCCTCGTCGAGCGAGAGCGCCTCCACGTCCGGCGAATGGCGGCCGAAGACCTCCATGATCGTGTCGGAGACCGCGGCGTAGGCGGAGAAGCGCGGCTCGACGATGAGGCCGTCCGGACAGAGCCTGCGCGCCTGCGCCATCGGCATCGCGCTGTGCACGCCGAAGCGGCGGGCCTCGTAGCTCGCGGTGCAGACGACCGAGCGCTCCGACGGGAACCCGATGATGACGGGCCGTCCGCGCAGCTCCGGGCGGTCGCGCTGCTCGACGGCCGCATAGAAGGCGTCCATGTCCGCGTGGAGCACGATGCGGGGGCGCGCGGACATGCCGGCACGCTCGCACGCGAACCGGGCCGCGTGCACGCGTAGAGTCGGCCGATGCCCCAGCCCGACGCCGACGCCGCGCGGATCCGCGCCCACTTCCTCCTCGAGCCCGACCTCGCCTTCCTCAACCACGGCTCCTTCGGCGCGTGCCCGCGCGAGGTGCTCGCGGCGCAGGACGAGCTGCGGGCGCGGATGGAGCGCCAGCCCGTGCGGTTCTTCGTCGGGGAGCTGCCTGCGCTGCTGACCGAGGCGCGGGAGGTGCTCGCGGCGTTCGTCGAGGCAGATCCGGACGACCTTGCCTTCGTGCCCAACGCGACGCACGGCGTGGCGACGGTGCTGCGCTCCTTCCCGCTGCGGCCCGGCGACGAGCTCCTGCGGACGAGCCACGGGTACAACGCCTGCAACAACGCGCTCGCGGCGGCCGCCGACTCGTCGGGCGCGAAGGTCGTCGTGGCAGAGCTTCCCTTTCCGACGCGCGGCGCCGACGAGCTCTTCGACGCGGTGATGGCCGGCGTCACGCCGCGTACGCGGCTCGCGCTGCTCGACGCGGTGACGAGCCCGACGGGCCTCGTGCTGCCGTTTGCGCGCCTCGTGGCCGCGCTCGAGGCGCGGGGGATCGCGGTGCTGCTCGACGCCGCGCACGCCCCCGGCATGCTGCCGCTGCGGCTCGACGCGCCCGGCGGCGGCTGGACGACGGGCAATTGCCACAAGTGGATCTGCGCGCCGAAGGGAGCTGCGTTCCTGCACGTCCGGCCGAATCGGCAGGCGGCGATCCGGCCGCTGGCGGTGAGCCACGGGGCGAACGCGCCGCTGCTCGGCCAGAGTCGGTTTCGCGCCGAGTTCGACTGGACCGGCACGTCGGATCCGACGGCGGCGCTGGCGATCCCTGCGGCCCTGCGCTTCGTCGGTGGGCTCGTCGACGGGGGCTGGGATGAGGTGCGCCGCCGGAACCGGCAGAAGGTGCTCGCCGGTCGTGACGTGCTCTGCGCCGCGCTCGGCGTCGCTCCCCCCGCCCCCGACGAGCTGATCGGCAGCCTCGCCGCCGTGCCGCTGCCGGACGGCGAGGGCGAAGCGCCCACGTCGTCGCTCTACGCCGATCCGCTCCAGGACGCGCTCGTCGCGGAGGAGCGGATCGAGGTGCCGATCGTTCCGTTCCCCGCGTGGCCGAAGAGGCTCGTGCGGATCTCCGGGCAGCTCTACGTCGATCCGGGTGACTACGCGCGGCTCGGCGAAGCGCTGCAGCGGCGCACGCGCTCCTGCTAGGTTCCGCAGAATTCTCTGGTTCATCGCAGCCTGGAGGCGGCATGTCATCGTGGCGATGGGGCAGTATTGCGGTGCTGACGGGCGCGCTGCTCTCGGTCGCGCAGACGGCCGGCGCCGCGCCGCGGGGCGTTCGCCTGACGTGGTCGGACGATCCGACGACGACGATGGCGGTCTCGTGGAACTCCGACGACGGCGCTGACGGCCGGCTGCTCTGGGGCACGGATCCCGCGAACCTGTCCGCGACCGCTGCGGCCGACGAGACGATCGCACAGAGGGCGCCGCTCGGCACGGCGTTCACCGTCCACCTGACCGGGCTCGCGCCGGCCACCCGCTACTACTACCGGGTCGGCGCCGCGGGTGCGGAGCGGCCGACCGCAGCGGAGGCGCCCTTCACGTTCCGCACGATGGGCGCGGACCCCTGCGCGCCGCTCCGTTTCATCTTGATCGGCGACAACCGTGCGGACTTCGACGGCGTCGGCCCGAACCCGCTCTGGACCGACATCCTCGCGGAGGCGATGGCGCACCAGCCCGACTTCTTCGTGAACACCGGCGACATGGTGAAGAACGGCGACAACCCCGTCGAGTGGTCGAACTTCATCGACGCCAGCGAGTTCGGTTGGGCCTACGTGCCGACGCTGGTCACGGTGGGCAACCACGACGGCGACGCGGTCGACGGCGACAACGCGCAGTACAACCAGCTCTTCGCGCTGCCGCGCAACCCGACGACCGGGAGCGAGGACTACTGGGGGCTCGACGTCGGGCCCATCCACTTCAGCTCGCTCAACACGCAGCACAGCGACGGCGCGCAGCTCGCGGCGATGGCCTCGTGGGCCGACGCGGACCTCGCTGCGACGGATCGCCCGTGGAAGATGGCCTTCTTCCACAAGGCGATCTACTCGCGCGGCAACCACTCCTCCGGCGAGGAGAACGGCGGCGCGATCAACGCCGCGCTCGTGCCGCTCTTCGACGCCCATGACGTCGACCTCGTCTTCAACGGCCACAGCCACAACTACGAGCGGTACGTGCCGTCGCGGGGCTTCGATCCGGCCTTCGGCGGCAACGGCCGGCAGTTCCCGGCCGGGGACAAGGACGCGCTCGCGGCGGGCCCGCTGCCGGTCGGCTCGATCGGCACGACCTACGTCGTCTCGGGCGGTGCGGGCGCGTTGACCACGGACGTCTTCGGCTTCACCTGTGTCGACGCGGCCTGCTCGTTCTGCACCGGCTTCAACATCAGCTGCGACGGCGATGTCTTCGATCGCGACGTCGCGGGCAACGTGATCTACGAGGGGCGGCACGGCTTCGTGATCTTCGACGTCACGAGGGAGGTCGTCGCGGCGACCGCGTGGGCGACGACCGCGGGCAACATCGGTGGCGCAGAGGTGATCGATCGCTTCGACATGATCGACGGCGCCTTCGGCCTCGCGTGCGGAGATCCAGGCGCGGGCGGCGCGGGTGGCAGCGGCGGCGTGGGCGGCAGCGGGGGAAGCGCTGCGGGCGGCAGCGGCGGGGCGGGCGGCAGCGGAGGAAGCGCTGCGGGCGGCAGCGGAGGGAGCGCTGCGGGCGGTGCCGGGGGGAGCGCTGCGGGTGGAGCCGGTGGAAGCGCTGCGGGTGGTGCGGGCGGCAGCGGGGGAAGAGCTGCGGGCGGAGCAGGGGGCGTCGCCGCCGGCGGCAGCGGGGGAAGCGCTGCAGGCGGTACGGGCGGCACGCCCGACGGGACCGCGCCCGGGGACGATCCCGCGGCGGGCGCGGCCGAGGCCGACGACGGCTGCGGCTGCGGGACCACCGGCGGCGGGAGCCCTGCGCTGCTGCTCCTGGGGCTCGCGGCGCTCGCGCGGCGGCGCAGCGCTCACTTCAGGAGGTAGTAGGGCGCGCCGTGGAATTCGAGCCGGCGGAGGCGATCGGTGACGCCGAGGAGCGACTCGGTCGCCCCGATGATCAGCGCCCCGCCGGGCTTGAGCCGCGCGAGCAGATGGCCGACGACCTTCGCCTTGTCGGCGGCTGAAAAGTAGATCAGCACGTTGCGGCAGAGCACGACGTCGAACGGACCCGTCGTCCGCGGCGCGAGCAGGTTGTCGACGCGGAACTGGCAGATCGCGCGCAGCTCGTCCCGGACCTTGTAGCGGGGCCCGACGCGGGTGAAGTGCTTCGCGATGCGCCTCGGGTCGAGCCCCCGCTCGATCTCCAGCTGCCCGAACTCCGCTTTGTTCGCGGCGTTCACCGCGGCCTCGGAGATGTCCGTGCCGACGATCGTGACGTTGCACCTGGAGAGGTCGAAGAGGATCTCCTCGAGCGACATCGCGATCGTGTAGGCCTCCTGGCCCGTCGAGGCGGCGGCGCTCCAGATCGAGAGTCGCCGCTTGAGGTCGTCGCCGAGCCGCTCGGGCACGAGCTTGTGCCGGATGAGCTCGAAGAACTTCGCGTCGCGGAAGAACGAGGTCTCGTTGGTGCTGATGGCGTCGATGACCCGCCGCTCGATCGCGCGATCCCCGGCGTGGCCCCGCCGGTAGAGCGCCTCGTAGCTGCCGCAGCCGGTCTCGGCGAGGACCTCATGGAGCCGGCCCTCGAGCAGGTAGCGCTTCTGGGCGTCCAGCGCGATCCCGGTGAGCTCCTGGACCCAGCGGACGTAGAGCGCGAGCTCGGGATCGCTCATGGGGAGGGGCATGATCGGCTCAGCGTCCCCGCGGGCCATGCGCGAGGCGCACGAGCTCCGGCGCGATCTGCTCGGCGGCGAGCTCGACGTCGACGAAGCCCGCCTCCCTCGCCGCGCGCGGCATGCCGTAGACCGTGCAGCTGTGCGCGTTCTGCCCGATCACGTAGGCGCCGCGCTGCTTGAGCGCGCCGAGCCCCGCGGCGCCGTCGCGGCCCATGCCGGTGAGGATCACGCCGAGCGCCGCGCCGCTCACGGCCTCGGCGACGGACCGGAAGAGCACGTCTGCCGCTGGCCTGCAGAAGTGCTCCGGCGGCCCGTCCCAGAGCTCGCAGCGCAGCGGCGCGCCAGGAGTGGCCTGCACGCGCAGGTGCCGGCCCCCGGGCGCGAGGTGGAGCGTGCCCTTCTCCAGCCGTGCGCCGTCCGTCGCCTCGACGACCCGGAGCTTGCTGCGGGCCGCGAGGGACTCGGCGAGCGCGCGGGTGAAGAGCTCGGGCATGTGCTGGACGAGCACGAGGGGCAGAGGGAAGTCCTGCGGGAGCGCGGGGATGATCTTCGCGAGCGCAGCCGGGCCCCCCGTCGACGCGGCGATCGCGACGAGCTCGAAGGCGACGGGCGCGCGGCTCGCGGGCGGCGGCGGGGCGTGGCGGATGGGCGAGGGGAAGACGCCGGAGACCGGCTCCTTGCCGACGATCGTGCGGAGCAGCTGCACCAGCTGCGTGCGCAGCTCCGTCTTGTTGTGGACCCGATCGACCCCCTGCGGCTTCGTGACGAAGTCGAGCGCGCCGAGCTCCAGCGCGCGCACCGTGGTGGCCGCGCCCGCGCGCGTGTGCGAGCTGACCATCACCACCGGGAGGTCGGCGTCGCGCGCGTGCAGTCGTGCCAGCGTCTCGAGCCCGTCGAGGCCCGGCATCTCCACGTCGAGCGTGACGAGGTCGGGCTTCAGGTCCTGCACCTGTTGCAGCGCCTCCTCGCCGCTCGCCGCGTGCGCGACGACGCGCGCGATCCCCGAGCGGTCGATGCACTCCGCGAGCTCGGTGCGGAAGGCGCGGGAGTCGTCGCAGATCAGCACGCGCAGGTTCGCCATCGCGTCAGCCCCCGTCGCTCTCGGGGCTCGCGAGCCGACGGGCGTCGACCACCGCGACGAGCCCCTCGTCGCTCTGCAGCACGCTCGTCACGAACCGCCCCGCCACCCCCTGCAGGTTCTCGGGCGGCGGCCGGAAGGCGGACGGCGCGACCTCGATCACGTCGCCGATCGAGTCGACGAGCAGCCCGACGAGCTCGTCGCCGAGCGGGACGACG
>CAYHCR010000160.1:0-7312 GCA_964354895.1 uncultured Myxococcales bacterium
CGCGTGAGCCTCGCGGCGGTGGAGTTCCTGCAGCGGCCAGAGGCGCTCGCCCCGCTCGCCACCAAGCTCTCGGAGCTCGGCGCGAAGGTGCCGGCCCTCGAGAAGACGCTGCAGGCGGAGCCGCTGCACGCCGAGCTCGCGGAGACCAACACGGGCCTCGAGCTCCTCAGCGAGACGATCGCGGGGCTCACGGTCGGTGATCCCGTCGTGCGCGCGCAGATCCTCGAGGCCGTCGGCGAGGTCTTCGGAAGTTGCAACCGTGTCCGTGCGACGCTGCAGAACAAGGTCAAGGAGCTGCGCAGCCGCGAGGGCAAGGCGGAGTTCGCCGCGCAGTTCCGGCTGCTCGGCCAGAACATCGACGGCGCGCTCTCGCTCGCGGACTCGCCCGAGCGGTGCGACGAGCAGCTCGCGCGGCTGCAGGTCCAGCTCGAGGAGCTCGAGGGGCGCTTCGGCGAGCTCGAGGAGTTCGTCGCGCAGCTCGAGGAGCGGCGCGAGGAGCTCTTCACGGCCTTTGGCGCCAAAAAACAGAACCTGCTCGACGAGCGCCAGCGGCGCGCCGCAAACCTTTTTTCGGCGGCCGAGCGGCTCTTCCAGGGCATCGGCCGGCGCTCGCAGACATTCAAGGACGAGGCCGAGCTGCAGGCGTACTTCGCGGCCGACGCCACCGTCGCGAAGGCGCGAAACATCGCCGAGCAGCTCACGACGCTCAAGGACTCCGTCAAGAGCGACGAGGTGCTCTCGCGGCTCAAGACGGCGCAGCAGGAGGCGCTGCGCCAGCTGCGCGACCGGCTCGAGCTGTATGAGGACGGGCAGTCGATCATCAAGCTCGGCGAGCACCGCTTCACGACCAACACGCAGCCGCTCGATCTCACGGTGCTGCCGCGCGACGACGGGCTGTTTTTGTCTCTGACGGGGACCGACTACCTCGAGGCGGTCGAGGACGAGGCGGTCGTCGCGCACCGCGAGCTCTGGGATCAGCACCTCGTCTCGGAGACGAAGGACGTGGCGCGCGCGGAGTATCTGGCGGCGGGGCTGCTCTTCGACGCGGAGGCGGGCCAAGGCGGGCTGACGCTCGCGGCGCTGCAGGAGGCGGCGGGGACGGACGCGCTCGGCAAGCTCGTGCGCGCGCGCGCGGCGGAGCGCTTCGACGAGGGCTACGAGCGCGGCGTTCACGACGCGGACGCGACGCAGTTGCTGGCGAAGCTGCTCACGCTGCGGGCTGCGGCGGGGCGGCTGAGGTTCCCGTCCCGGGCGCGCGCGATCGCGCAGTTGTACTGGGCGAACCTCCCGGATCCGGCGCTCAAGGCGTCGCTGCAGCGGCGGGCGCAGAGCCTCGGCCGGCTCGCGGCGACCTTCGAGGGGGCCGCGGCGGCGGCGGCGCTGGCGGCGTCGCTCGTGCCGGCGATCGGGCAGCTCTGCGTCGAGTTCGGGCTCACGTCCGCGCTCGCGGAGCAGCGGCTCGCGGCCGACTCGCTCGTCGAGGAGCTCGCGCACGGGGCGCGGTTCTCCACCTCCCAGGAGGCCTCCGCGCTCCACCGGGAGCTCCTCGCGGAGCTCGAGCGGCGCGGGCAGCGGGCGGAGCTCGACGCCGAGCTCGAGTCGCTCCAGTCCCGCCCCGCGGAGCGCTGGACGCTCGCGCTCGCCTGGGTGCGCGGCTTCGCGACGAACAGCGCGCCCGATCGGCTGGCGCTCTGCGAGGAGGCCGCGGCGATCCTCCTGACGGAGCGCCTGCTCGATCGCGAGCTCTCGAGCGCGGGGCTCTCGGCGATGCTCGACGGGCTGCTGGGCAGCCATCCACGCATCCAGCACGGTCGGCTCGAGCTGCGGCTCGACGAGTTCACCGCGCGGCTCTCGGCCTTCGTGCGGGAACGTGTGCCGGCGTATCGCGCCTACCGCGCGGCGCTCAAGGCGCTGCTCGAGGAGCGGCGCGGCAAGCTCCGGCTCGAGGAGCTGCGGCCCAAGGTGCTCTCGAGCTTCGTGCGCAACCGGCTGATCGCCGAGGTCTATCTCCCGCTCATCGGCAAGAACTTCGCCAAGCAGCTCGGCGCGGCGGGCGAGAACAAGCGCACCGATCGGATGGGCCTGCTGCTGCTGCTCAGCCCGCCCGGTTACGGCAAGACGACGCTCATGGAGTACGTGGCGGCGCGGCTCGGGCTCGTCTTCGTGAAGGTGAACGGGCCGGCGCTCGGTCACGGCGTCGTCTCGATCGATCCGGCGGAGGCGCCCAACGCGACGAGCCGGCAGGAGGTCGAACGCATCAATCTGGGCCTCGAGATGGGCAACAACGTGATGTTGTATCTGGACGACATCCAGCACTGCTCGCCCGAGCTCCTGCAGAAGTTCATCTCGCTGTGTGACGGCCAGCGCCGCATCGAGGGCGTCTGGAAGGGCCGATCGCGCACCTACGATCTGCGCGGAAAGAAATTCTGCGTCGTCATGGCCGGCAACCCCTACACCGAGACCGGCGAGCGCTTCCGCATCCCCGACATGCTGGCGAACCGCGCCGACACCTACAACCTCGGCGACGTCCTCGGCGGCAAGCAGGAGGTCTTCGATCTCTCGTTCGTCGAGAACGCGCTGACCTCGAACGCCGCGACGCAGCTCCTCGCCACCAGGGAGGCCCGCGAGCTGCACGCGCTGCTGCGCATGGCGAAGGGCGAGGAGGTGCCCTCGAGCGAGCTGCAGAGCTCGTTTTCCAACGTGGAGCTCCAGGAGATCGTCGCGGTGCTGCAGCGGCTGCGCAAGGTGCAGGCGACGCTCGGCAAGGTGAACGCGCTCTATGTGTCGAGCGCCGCGCAGGACGATCGGTTCCGCACCGAGCCGCCCTTCAAGCTGCAGGGCTCGTATCGAAACATGAACAAGCTCGCCGAGAAGGTCGCCTCGGCGATGAACGACGACGAGCTCGAGCAGCTCATCGACGACCACTACGCGGCCGAGTCGCAGACGCTCACGACCGCGGCCGAGTCGAACCTGCTCAAGCTCGCCGAGCTGCGGGGCCGGCAGAGCCCCGAGCAGCGACGGCGCTGGGAGGAGCTCAAGAAGGGCTTCGCGCGCGTCCTGACCACGGGCGGCGCGGAGGACGATCCGGTCGTGCGGGTCGTCGGCACGCTGGCCCTGCTCGGCGAGCGGCTCGGCGCGATCCAGGAGGCCGTCGCCGCGGGCGCCGCCCGCCCGCCGCCGCCGGCGCCGATCGTGAACGTCGCCGCGCCGATCGTGAACCTGCCAGCGCCCGCCGCGCCGATCGTGAACGTCGCCCCGCCCGTCGTGAACCTCTCGCTGCCCAAACAGGCGCCGCCCGTCGTGAACGTCCAGGCCGCGCCCGCCGCCGCCGCTGCGGCCGCGCCGTCGCTGATCGGACCAGAGCTGCTGCAGCGCCTCGATGCGCTGCGCGAGGCGATCACCGGCGCGGGCGCCTCGCTCTCCCTCTCCGCCAAGGCGCAGGTCGAGCTCGCCAAACGCGCGCGCACGGCCCCGGCTCCGTCAAACGCACCCGCCGGCGCGGCCCCGACGCTCACCTTCGAGGTGCCCGGCGATCTGGAGAAGCAGCTCGTCCTGATCGAACACGCGCTCCTCCCGGTGGCGCGCGCCGCGCAGCGCAACCTCCAGTCGGGCGGCGCGCAGCTGCAGGCCATCAAGGTCTGGCAGCGCGTCTCCGAGGCGCTCGAGCTGCTGCGCGTGCTGCTGCCGGCGGATCACGACCCGGTCGCGGCGGCGCGTGATCTCTCGTCGCACGACGGCGAGTAGGCGGGCGGGCGAGACCGGGTCGTGCGTCCCGGCGGTCGCGCGGGCTGCGGGCTCACCGGACGCCCGATGAGCCCGCAGTCAGTGGCCCGAACTCCGCTGGGCTACGGCGCCTCGTCCCGACGGTAGACCACCCCGTACGGCTGCCCAGGGTTCGGGCTGACGAACAACCAGATCTCGCGCCGCCCGTCAGCGTCGAGATCGAAGACAGCGGGGCGGTAGAACGCGGTGAGCGGCGTAGGGATGCGGGCCGCGATCGTCCACCAACCTCCCTCGTCTCGATCCAGGACGAACGCCTCGCTCCCCGCGGCCCAGACCACCTCCTGGTCGCCGTCACCGTCGACGTCGCCCGCCGCGGCGAGGCCGCCGTGGAACATCGCCGGCTGGGGACGCTCGAACTCCGACCGCACGACCGCGCAGTCGCCGTCGATCGCGTAGTCCCGCAGCACGCCATTGAGCACGCCGTCGAAGCGGATCGCCTGTGTCCAGAAGCCACCGCTGGACGGATCGAACGCGGTCGCGCCGAACGCGAAGTTCTCCGCCTCGGCCGGGAAGCGGAGGCGAAAGCTCCGCCGACCCGTCTCGAAGTCGACGCTCCACAGCGTGAGCCGATCGCCGCCCGTCGTCAGCAGCGTCGGCGTCGGTTCGCCCGCGAGTCGTCCCCACGCAGCGCCACCCTCGACGTCCTCCTCATACAGATCGTGGGGCGCGCTCGCCGCGTGCAGCTTCGTGAGGTCGTCGAGCTCCAGATAGAGCAGACGGCCCGGGAGCTGGATCCAGACGCGGTCTCCGACGACTACCGCAGACTTCGCGAAGGCGGCGAAGCCGTCGTTGGCTGGGAACGATGCAACGAGCTCGAGCCCGGGGCCGGATGGGATGCTCCAGTACGTGTCGAAGTCATACGTCCGCGAGAGGACACGCCCATCCGGGAGCTCGAGGAGCTGCCCGCCCTCCACCCATCCCGTCGGGCCCTCCCACTCGACCCGCGCCTGGGACGAGGGGCCGATGGGGAGCGGCTCGATGACGTACTCGTAGCCTGGCGCCGGCGTCTGCTGCCCAGCCGGCGGTTGGGCGTTTGACACATAGCGTCCTGCGCCGGTCGGAATGATCCCAAATGCGAAGTGCGATGTGCGCCAGACCTCACTCCACGAAGGCAGACTGCACGCGTCACCCGGCGCCTGCCCCGCGCAGTCGCGGTAGCAGGCGTTCCAGTACGTCCGGCCGTTTGCTGCACACGCCGGGTCGAGTGATGCAGGGCAATCGCACGCGTGCCTGACACATGCGTCGATACAAGCGCCGCCCGAGCAGACCGTGCCCGACGGGCAGGCCTCGATCGGGACGTAGCCCGGACAGTGCGCGGCCTCGGGCGGAAAGCCCGGCACGGGACCGGAGACGCACTCGAAGTAGACGAGCGAACCAGGGGCGCATCGTCGCTCACCGGGAACGCAGCCCTCTTCACACGGTGTCTGGCCTGCGACGTCGACGCATCGATTCGTACCGAAGTCACAGCCGCGATTCTCGGCGGCGCAGTCCCGTCGAACGTAGTAGCCGACACCATCGAGCCGCTCACACGAAAACGAGAACTCCTCCTGACAGGTGGGAAGAACCTCGGCCGGATCGCACGAGCCGAAGACGCGCACGTTCTCCGGCCACGGCGACGTGCCCCCGGCATGACCGCCCGAGCCGCCAGCATCGCCGCCTTCACCGCCGTTCCCACTCGCGCCGCCCGACCCCCCGCCCGCTCCGCTCGCCTCGACGCGGTCGCCCGGCCCGTCCTCGTCGCAAGCGACGAGGAGCAGGCCGAGCGCCACGACGGCGAGCGGGGCTACTGTGCCGGCGCCCGACACGAGTTCGCCCGCTCTTCGCAGGACTGGAGGCACGGGTCGATCTGCGTCGCCTCCTCGGTCTCCTCGAGCGGGTTGAGGCACCTCGACTCGCAGAGCACCTCCGCCTGCATACATTCGTCCTCGTCCGCCCGCGCGCCGAGCGGAGACGCGAGCACGGAGGCCAGCCACAGCCACTTGATCATTTTCATGGTGATAGGTCTCCGGGTCTCAGTAGACGGTGGGTTCGCAGATCGAGCGGAGGCGATGGAGATCGTCGGACCAGCCGATCACGGGGAAGCCCTCGCCGTTCACGTCGGTCGAGAACCGGATCGCGTCGCTCGTCACGAGCGTCGGGACGTCCAGCGAGCGCACGTGGACGCTCGAGGTCCCGTTCCCCGGGAAATCCCGGACGTATCGGATCTGCGCGTCCGTCAGGTTGACGCTCGCGGCTCGCAGCTCACCGCGGGCGTTGTAGGCTGCGCCGGCGCCGTGGCCACCGTTTCGAAGGTACGGATAGGTCGACGACGCCGGTGCGTCGAGGACGCGAGGCGTCGCGTTGAACGTGGTCCCGTTCGAGGTCTCGTGGGCGACCAGCTTCCCGGCGCTGAAGTCGGTGCTGTATTCGACGCCCCCGACGACGGCCGCGCGGCCACCGCCGAGCGGCGAGAGGACCACCTCGAGGCGATCCGCCATCCACTGCTCGGTGGCGGCGACGCCGAGCGTCGTCGCCGCGCTCCACGCCGCGCAGGGGAACGTGCACGTCCGCGTGACCAACGAGCGCGAGGTGCCGACCTTCACGGTCGCGACGCGGAGCGCGCCCGCGTCGTCCACCGCCACGTCGAAGGCGGTCATCGATGGGGCCGACGTTCCGGCCGAGCCCGACTCCACCTGACGCTCCGGGCCGAGCGAGCCGGTCGAGGCGTACCACTCGCGCGTGTAGAGGCGGTCGATGCCGAAGGCCTCCGACGTCCGGTACGCCGCGATCGCATCTCCGTTCGACTTCGCCGCGACCGCGACTGCCGTGGAGGCTGCGGCGCCGCTGCGGACGCTGGCGTGCGGCGAGACCAAGTCGGTGGCCGGTGCGTCGTGGCGACGCACGGCGAGCTTCACGTCGCCCGTCGCGGTGCGGTAGGTGATGGTGACCTGCTCACCATTCCACGCCGCGTCGAAGGCCTCGACGTTGACCAGCTCTCCCGCGACCTCATGGTCGGTCGTCTCCCACGCCGAGCCGTCCGGGTTGAGATCGGGCGCCCACCTCACCACTCTCAGCGAGGAGGCGAACGGCCAGACCGTCTGGGTTCGTCGATACACAGCGATCCATCGCGGCCCATCGCCCACGATCTTCGGGGCGGAGTACGAATAGTTCGCCGGCGGCGAACGCATGATCCCGCACCCGAGCTGATCTTCGCGGAGCGTAAACATCATCGGGCGGTCCGTCGCCCCCGAGCCGTTCCGCCTGATCCCCGAGAGGAAGGCGACGACGTCGCTGGATGGGTGGCGCGCGGTCGCGTGCCGCTTCTCGTACCTTGCGGTTGGCGCGTCGATCAGCTTGTAGAGCCGCTTCCAGCACCGCGTGTCCGCCGAGTTGGGGCCCGGACATCCCGGCAGGCCCGCGTCATGCTTCGCGAGGTAACGCGCTCCGTTGTACTCGTCCCAGTACGTGACCGTCGGGACTCCGTCGAGCAGGTGCACGGTCGGCCACGCGCCGACGATCGAGGTGCCCGACGGCGCTGCCGTGGCGACGT
>CAYHCR010000161.1:0-7309 GCA_964354895.1 uncultured Myxococcales bacterium
ATCCGGATGAACCGGCGCGCGAGCCAGAGCGAGAGCGGGTTCGCGCGGAACACGACGACCATCGGGCGCTCGCACAGCGCGGTCTCGAGCGTCGCGGTGCCGGAGCAGACGAGCGCCGTGTCACACGCGGCGAGCACCTCCGGCGCGCGACCATCGACGAGCTGCACAGGCACGCCGGCCGCTGCGACGAGCGCCTCGACGAGCGCGCGGTCGATCGACGGTGCGATCGGCAGCAGCAGGTGGAGCGACGGCTCGGATCGCAGGAGCAGCGCGACGCCGCGGAGCATCGAGGGCAGTACGCGAAGGATCTCGTTGCGGCGAGAGCCCGGGAGCAACGCGAGCACCTCTGCGTCCACCTGGAGCTGCAACGATTCCCGCGACCCGGCGCGAGACGGGGGCGTCGCGAGGTGGCCCTCCTCGAGCAGCGGATTCCCGACGAATTCTGCGTCGACGCCCCGGGCGCGGAACCAAGGCTGCTCGAACGGATAGATCACGAGCAGCTTGTCCACCCAGCGGCGCAGCGTCTTCACGCGCGAGGCGCGCCAGGCCCAGGCCATCGGCGCGATGTAGAAGGTGACCGGGATCCCGGCCTGCTTGAGCCGCTTCGCGAGGCGCAGGTTGAAGTCGGGGAGATCGCAGAGCACGGCCGCCACCGGCCGCAGCTCGCGGGCCGCCCGCGCCAGGCCGCGGAGGATCGAGAGGATCCGCCAGAGCTTCGGCAGGACCTCGACGAAGCCCATCACCGAGATCTCTCGAGCGTCGAAGAGCGGGACGAGGCCGGCGGCGCGCATCAGCGGACCGCCCATGCCGACGAACCGGGCTTCGGGCGCGCGCGATCGCAGCGCCTCGATCACCCGCGCCCCGTGCAGATCGCCCGACGCCTCGCCGGCGACGATGAGGAACAGCGGACCGGGAGGCGAGGAGGGAGCGGACACGCGGGCGCGGAAGGTAGCACGCAGCGTCGGCCATCAGCGGCGGCGCAGCAGCGCCCGGCCGAACCACGCGAAGGCGCCGAGGAAGCCGGTGCAGATCAGCAGTGCGAGCCACGTCCGGCGGGAGAGGCCGGCCTCGAACGAGGCCCCGGAGGCGCGAACGACCTGGAACAGCGCGACGAACCAGACGAGGCCGAGCGTCGTGCCGAGCGCGAGCAGGACCGCAGCGTCATCGAGGAGGCGGACCACGAGGCTCCCGTCAGCAAGAAGCGCCGGCCCCGACGGACGGGACCGGCGCTCCAGCGGCCCAGCCTGCGATCAGGCCGAGAAGGACGAACCGCAGCCGCAGGACGACTTGGCCTTGGGGTTGTTGAACTTGAAGCCCGCGCCCTGCAGCGTCGAGACGTAGTCGATGACCGTCCCCTCGAGGAACTGCGCGCTCATCGGGTCGACCGCGACCGTCACGCCGTCGAAGTCGTAGGTGAAGTCGCCGGCCTTGTGCTCCTTGACCAGGTCGAGGTCGTACGAGAGCCCCGAGCAACCGCCGCCCACCACCGCGATGCGGAGGCAGTGGCCGTCGAGCTTCTGGCCATCGAGCGCGTCCTTCACCATCTTCACGGCCTCGACGGTCAGCGCGACCGGGTGCTCGGCGGTGAAAGCGAAGGTCGGGATGGAAGGAACGGGGGCGGTCGGCTGCGTCTGCGTCTCCATGCGGTCGGTCTCCCAAGGCGGCGTTCGAGCCGCGGTCGCGATGTTATAGCGCCCGCCCTCTGCGATTTCCACCCGCGGAGGTCCACATTCGAACCGGGGCGCTGGGGGATTCCCCCCATCGAGGGCCGGGCGGCACAGGGGGCAGATCCACCATCGCACCCCGGGCAAGAATTCCTTTTTGCTTCCCGGCACTTGCGCGTGAATGGCCGCAGGCGGTCGCCGTCCATGCGAACGTGGAGGCCAAGACCGACGGGAGGGGATTCCGGCGGCGCTCCCAAGGAGAAGGGGTCATGAGGAAGATCGCGCTCATCGCCGTTGCCGGGCTCGCGTTGGTCACCGCGGCGTGCGAGCTCCTCCCGACGCTGCTCGGGATCATGCTGCTCGTGCTCGGCGTCTCGCCCGCGCAGGGCTTTTCGGATCCGTCGTCCGGACAGTACGGCCGCGTGACGCTCAACGTGACGGGTCAGGACGACGGCGGCCTCCCGGCGCTGGTCGCCGCCGACATGATCGAGGTCGAGACGGCGGACGGGAAGCCCTGCGACGTCGCGGACGTCGACGAGAAGCCCGGCCACAGCAAGGGCTCGTTCGTGATGCTCGTCGACGACTCCGGCTCCACCGAGCTCGCGACGGCCACGGACTGCGAGGGCTGCCCGACCGATCCGTCGCGCATGCGGGTCAGCGCGGTCCAGGCGCTCTCCGTCCAGGTCTCCGAGGTCGCCCCCGATTGGCGGCTCGCGATCATGGACTTCGGCACCGACAGCCCGTCGGACGGCTTCAGCGCCACGCGCATCGTCTCGGACTATACGGAGGATCATGCCGCGACGAAGGCGTCGGCCGAGCAGCTCGTCAGCGTCGCCGGCACGCCGCTCTGGGACTCGACCTTCGAGGTCCTCGCGACGGTGAAGGCCGACGTGAGCGCGAACTTCCAGACCGCCTCGGACCCGGACGTCGGCTGGGGCATCGTGGTCCTCTCGGACGGCCAGGACACCGAGTCGACCCACACGCTCGACGAGGTCATCGCGAAGGCGAAGGAGCTCCAGATTCAGGTGCACTGCATCGGTCTCGGCACGGCGGCGGACAAGGCGGACGGCAGCAACTTCCAGACCGCGCACGTCGACATGCTCCGGCGGCTCGCGGACGAGACGGGCGGCTTCTACGGCTCCGTCGAGCAGCCCGACCAGCTCCCCGAGCTCTACAAGAACATCGCGAACAGCCTGATCGCCGGCTACCAGAAGGTCGACGTCACGATGCCGGTCGAGGCGGAGCCGGGCGCGCCTGTCGCGGGTCGCATCGGCATCAAGGGTTCGCCGCTCAAGGTGCCCTTCCGCTTCACCGCCCGCTAGTCGCACCCGCAGGACTGTACGCGGCGCCGTCCGGAGCTCCCGGGCGGCGCCGCCGTCGTTGGCGCGTTGCCCGCCGCCGGGGCGGGGGCTACAAGTGCCCAAGGGGGCGGTCGATGCGCACGGGCAAGGAGCTGGTCGCCGAAGCGAAGGGGCGGATCCGCGAGCTCACGGGCGAGGAGCTGCAGCGGCGGCTCGGGCAGCCATCGGCGCCGCGACTGCTCGACGTGCGCGAGCCGGACGAGCTGGCCGCGGGACGGCTGCCGGGCGCCCTCCACCTGCCGCGCGGCCTCCTCGAGCTGCGGGTGGAGCAGCTCTGCGGGAGAGAGGCCCCGATCGTCGTCTACTGCGCCGGCGGCGTGCGATCGGCGCTCGCGGTGCGGACGCTCCAGGAGATGGGCTACGCCGATGTGGCGTCGCTCGCGGGCGGCTTCCAGCGGTGGAGAGAGGAGGGGCGGCCGCTCGCGGCGGAGCCCCTCTCCGAGGTCCAGCGCGAGCGTTACAAGCGCCACCTCGTGATCCCCGAGGTCGGCGAGGCGGGCCAGGGGCGACTGCTCGCGGCGAAGGTCGCGTTCCTCGGCGCGGGCGGGCTCGGCTCACCTGCGGCGCTGTACTGTGCGGCGGCCGGGGTCGGCACGATCGGCCTGATCGATCCCGACACGGTGGAGCTCTCGAACCTGCAGCGGCAGCTGCTGCACACCACCACGCGCGTCGGCCAGCCGAAGGTCGAGAGCGGTCGCGACGCGCTGCACGCGCTCAACCCCGACGTGACGGTCATCGCCCATCGGACCCGGCTCACCAGCGCGAACGCCCTCGCGCTGCTCGCTCCGTACGACGTGATCGTCGACGGCGGCGACAACTTCCCGACGCGCTACCTGCTCAACGACGCGGCCCGGAGGCTGGGCAAACCGCTCGTGCACGGCTCGATCTTCCGCTTCGAGGGCCACGTCACGACGTTCCTCCCGACGCGCGGCCCCTGCTACCGCTGCCTCTTCCCCGCCCCTCCGCCGCCGGCGCTCGCGCCCTCCTGCGCCGAGGCGGGCGTGCTCGGCGTGCTGCCCGGCGTCATCGGCTGTCTGCAGGCCAACGAGGTCCTCAAGCTGCTCCTCGGCGTCGGCGAGCCGCTCGTCGGGCGGCTGCTGTTCTTCGACGCCCTGGCGGCGGAGGTCCGGACCCTGCGCGTCGCGCGCGATCCGGCCTGCACGATCTGCGCGCCCGGCGCCGAGATCGCGCTCATCGACTACGAGCAGTTCTGCTCCTCCGCCCCCGCGGGAACGTAGGGCCCCACGCGCCGCGACCGTTTGTTAGGCTCCCGCACTCTCTGACGGGGGTCCTGATGGCGGGCGACAGGTACGATCGGTTCCTCGGCGCCGCCGCCGGTGCAGCGATCGGCGCCGTGCATGGCGCGGGCGGCGACGCGCAGCCCGAGGAGCTCGCCTGGCTGCGACGCATGCTCGAGGGGCTCGCGACGCACGGCCACCTCGAGCTCCAGTGGCTCGCGACCTCGCACCTGGCGTGGCTCACGACGGCGAAGCGCGCGACTCCGCTGCAGGTCGCGGCGGGCGCGGCGTTGGAGCGAGGCGCTGCGCCTTCGGAGGCGGGGCGCGTAGCGATGGAGCACGCGACGGAGCCGCTCGGCGGCAGCGCGTGTCTGCTGACGGCGATCCCGATCGGCCTGCTGCACGTCGGCGAGCTGCGCGGCGTCGCGGATGACGCGGCGGCTGCGGCACGGCTCACGCACGTCGACGCGCGCGCTGTGGCGGGCTGCCGGGCCTACTCGATGGCGCTCGCGCTCATCGTGCGGGGCCAGCTCGACGAGGTGATCGAGCGCGCGTCGCTGATGGCCTCGCCCGCGCCGGCGGTGCGCGAGGCGGTCGAGCGGTCACCCGACGCGCTCCTCACGGCGATCGAGGTCGGCGCAGGGGATACGCCCAGCGCGATCGAGCTGGCGTTCGCGGCGTGGGGCAAGCCGCTCGGCCTGCACGAGGCGCTCGCGGCGGTCCGCGTGCACGACGCGCACGGGCCCAGGCTCGGGGCGCTGACCGGCGCGCTCGTCGGCGCGCGGCTCGGGTGGGAGGCGCTCCCGGCCGAAGCGCGGAGCTCACCGGCCGTGGAGGCGACCGTCGCCACGACGAGGGCGCTCTGGCGCCGCGTCTTCCCGGGCTCCGGGAAGTAACGCCGATCAGAGCGTGCCGCCGAGGGCGGCCTCGAACGAGCGGACCTGCAGCTTGCCCAGCAGGCCGAAGCCGCCGTCGCCCGTGCCGTCCCGGCCGATCAGCAGGTGGCCGGGGCTGGCCGGCAGCTCGCGGAGGAAGGGATCGACCTCGATCCACTCGCCCACGAAGACCTCGGCCCACGCCGAGAACAGCAGGACCGGCTGGCCCTCCTGCTCGGCGTAGAGGAAGCCGGAGACCCGCCGCGCCGGAAGTCCTGCGGCTCGTGCGAGCGCGACATAGAGCCGCGCCGCATCGTCGGGCCCCGCCTTGCCGCCGCGCAGGATGCCGCTGGCGCGATCGACGTCGGCCGCCGCCCGCCTGGGCACGAAGTGGTCGACGATCCCGACGCAGGCGACCGCGAGCTGGAGCGCGCTCTCCATCCGGTCGATCGGCAGCCGATCGATCACCCGTCGCAGATCGGGGTGGTCGTGATCGAGGTCGGCGGTGACGGCGAGCTCCCGGGCGAACGGCGCCGGGTCGATCGGCAACGGCAGCTCCGGCGGCGATCGAGCTGCGATCGAGATCCGGACCGCGCCGTCGGCGAGCGCCTCGTAGCGTCGGTAGCTCGACGGGAAGCGGGCTGCCTCGGGGAGGCCCTCCACCACGAGTCGGATCTCGCTGATCGGCCTGCTCCGATCGAGCAGGTTCGGCAGCGGGATGACCGCGAGCGAACCGAGCTCGAGCGCCTCGGGCGTCGCGCGGGCCTCAAGCTCGGTGACCGCGGTGAGCTCCGAGCCGTCCGAGAAGCGCGCGGCGAGCGGCCGACCGTCCTGCGCGAGCCACTCGAGCGCCAGCGCCGGCTCGCCTTCCGTGCGGATCTCGATCCGGACGCCGCGCCGAACGCCATCGCGCAGCGGCTCGTCGGCGCCGGCCGAGGCGACGCGCCGCTCCTCCCGCAGCTCGTCGAGATCGAGGTACGTGAAGGAGTGCGGGCCGGTCGCGAGCGCGCGCTGTGCGGCGAGCGCCTGCGCAGCTGTCTCCTCGGTCGCAGGCAGCCTGCGCGTGATGGTCGGGCCGTCGCCGCGAAGGACGACGTCGCAGCCCGCCTTCGAGCAGCGCGCCTCGGCGTGACGATCGCCGTCCTTGTGCTCGCGCCGCACCGTCGCCTCGAGCAGCGCGCCGTCGGGGGAGGGCTCGTAGACCCGCTCTTCGGTGGCGTGGAAGGGCAGCGCGATGCCGTCCCGGCTCATCCGCGTCTCGGCCTCGACGCGCTCGACGAGGCGCTCCTCGCCGGCCCGCCGCTCATAGACGACCTCGTGGCGGAGCCAGCCGATCCGGCGGCCGAGCCGGTCGATCCGGTAGTACGCAGCGGGCAACGGCGCCGGCCGGCTCGACGGCTCGATCGCCGCGGCGCCTGCGCCCTCGTCGGGATCGACGGGGAGCGTCGCGCAGGTGGCGAGCGACAGCAGGACGAGCAGGCGGGCGCGAAGGGCCATGGAGGTACGGTAGCTCCGAACCAAACGCGAGAGGCGGCCGGGTTGCCCCGACCGCCCGCGCGTGACCAACGACGTTATGACGGCGCTACTTTCCGAGCGTCTTGGCGCCGGGCTTCCAGTCGGCGGGGCAGCGCTCGCCGGTCTTGCACGCCTGGAGGACCCGGAGCGTCTCGGTCACGGAGCGGCCGACGTTCGTGTTGTGGTAGTTCGCGTACTGCAGGATCCCCTCCGGATCGATGAGGAAGGTGGCGCGGGTCGCGATGCCCGACTCTTCGAGGAGCGCGCCGTACTTGCGGGAGAGCTCCTTGGTGAGGTCGGCGAGCAGCGGGAAATTCAGCACGCCGAGGCCGGCGCCGATCCACGCCTTGTGCGAGAACTTGGAGTCGATGGAGGCGCCGAGCACCTGGGCGCCCTCGGTCTCGAACTCCTTGTGCCGCTTGCTGAATTCCTGGATCTCCGTCGGGCAGACGAACGTGAAGTCGAGCGGGTAGAAGAAGAGGACGACCCACCTGCCCGTGTAATCGGAGAGCGAGACGGACTTGAAGTCGCCGTTGCCGACGACGGTCTCTGCGGTGAACTCCGGGGCCTTCTGCAGAACGCGGATCATGCAACCCTCCAGCCGCGCCGAGGACGGACTCGGGCGCGTCAAATGCTGTGGAACCCGAGACGAAGCG
>CAYHCR010000162.1:0-7266 GCA_964354895.1 uncultured Myxococcales bacterium
CCTCGACGATCCCCGCGTCGCGCCAGCGCGCGACGGGCGCGAGCGCCTCCGCGCTGCCCACGACGTGCCCCTCGCGGGTGAGCGGGCGCGCCGCGATGCCGTCCGCGCGCGCCACGCCGAAGTCGACGACCTTCGGCACGGCCGTCCCGTCCGGCCGACGCGCCAGAAACACGTTCTCCGGCTTGAGATCCCGATGGACGATCCCCGCACGGTGCGCGGCCTGCAGCCCGTCCGCCACCGCGCGCGCGATCGCCACAGCCTCCGCCTCGGGCAACGCGCCGCGCCGCTCGAGCAGCGCCGAGAGCGGCTCGCCCTCCAGCAGCTCCATCACGAGGTACGGCGCGCCGTCCTCCGCGCGGCCGAAGTCGAGCACCTGGACGACGTGGGGGCTGACGATCGCCGCGACCGCCCGCGCCTCGCGCTCGAGCCGCTCGCCGAGCGCGGCCTCGCCCTCGTGCGGGCCGCGGACGAGCTTCACGGCGACCTCGCGGCCGAGCGACAGGTGCGTCGCCCGGTAGACGACGCCCATGCCGCCCGCGCCGAGCCGCGCCAGGAGCCGGTACCGCCCGTCGATCGTCCGGGGAAGCTCTTCCACGTCCGCCATCGCCGCTGGGGTACCACGCGCGCGCACGGCGCCGCAAAGACGAACGCCCCGGCGCGATCCACGCGGGATCGGCCGGGGCGTCGACGCTTCGGCGCTCGTCAGTACGCGAAGGGGTACTTCCCCGCCTCGAGCACGCGCGTGACGATCGTCTCGCGCAGCTCTGCCACCGGCGTCGGCACGAAGGCGAACATCTTCTCGAGGTTCGCGAGGTGCCGCTTGAGATCGTCGCCCGCGACCGTCGCGCAGATCGCCTTGCGGGCCTTCCGGGCCGCGTGGCTCCACGCCTCGTGCGCGTACCACTTGCAGAGCGCGAGCCGGACCGGATCGGTCGCGTCGGTGGCGAGCGTGCGGCCCACCATCGAGTCGATCGCGTAGGCCTCCATGCAGGCGTCGGCGATCGACGCGAGGATGTCCTGGTGCTGCTCGAGCTCGAGGCCGAAGGTCTCGACGCCGACCTTCATCGCGTAGCCGGCGATCCGCTTGGTCATCTCTGCGGCGCGCTGCTCCTCGGCGAGCGGGCCCGTGAAGGTCGGCAGGCGACCGCCCTCCACGTCCGCGAGGATCGCCTCGAACCACTCCATCAGCGGGAAGCCCTTCGCGGCGCGCTTGAAGAACATGCCGGGGATCAGCATCCGGTTGATCTCGTTGGTGCCCTCGAAGATCCGGTTCACGCGCGCGTCGCGGTAGCTGCGCGCGATCGGGTACTCCTCGGTGTAGCCGTAGCCGCCGTGGATCTGCAGCGCCTCGTCGATGACGGCGCTGAGCATCTCGGAGCCGAAGACCTTCAGGATCGACGACTCGATCGCGTACTCCTCGGCCGCCGCCATGACCTGGCCGCCGAAGGCGTCGGAGTCGTGGTCGGCGCCCGCGAGCTTGCCGTCGACGTAGCCGACCGTGCGGTAGCTCATCGACTCGTTGGCGTAGATGAGCGCGGTCATCTGCGCGAGCTTCTCGCGGATCAGCGTGAAGTCGCTGAGCGACTTGCCGAACGCCTTGCGGTCCTTCGCGTACTCGATCGCGCCCTCCATCGCGTACTTCGCGCCGCCCGTGACGGCGATGCCGAGCTTGAGCCGCCCGTTGTTGAGGATGTTGAAGGCGATCTTGTGGCCGCGGCCGATCTCGCCGAGCAGGTTCTCCACCGGGATCTTCGCGTCCTCGAAGATGAGCTGGCGCGTGGAGGAGCCCCAGAGGCCGATCTTGGTCTCTTCGCGGCCGAGGCTGAAGCCGGGCGTGCCCTTCTCGACGATGAACCCGCTGAATTTCTCGCCGTCCACCTTCGCGAAGACGATGAAGATGTCCGCGAAGCCGGCGTTCGTGATCCACGCCTTGGTGCCGTTGAGGATCCACTGCGTCTTGTCGGGCGAGAGCTTCGCGATCGTCTTGGCAGCGAGCGCGTCGGAGCCGGCGCCCGGCTCGGAGAGGGCGTAGGCGGCGAGCCACTCGCCGGTCGAGAGCTTCGGCAGGTACTTCTGCTTCTGCGCCTCGTTGCCGAACCAGACGATCGGCAGCGAGCCGATGCCCGTGTGGCCGCCGATGCTGACCGACCACGAGCCGTACTTGGCCATGGCCTCGCCCATCAGCATCACGGTCGTCTCATCGAGCCCGAGCCCGCCGTACTTGGGCGGGATCGACGCCATCAGCAGGCCGTTCTCGCCGGCCTTCTTCAGCAGCGCGGCCATGAGATCGAACTGCTTGTGGTCGAGCTTCTCGGCGTTGGGCAGGATCTCCTTCTTCACGAAGTCGTCGGCGGTCTTGTAATAGAGCCGCTGATCCTCGTTGAATTTCTCAGGCACGAGGAAGGGCGTGGTGCCGACGGGATCGAGCAGGAACATCCCGCCCGCGGGCGTCTTCGTGGTCTCGGTCATGGTCGCTCCGGTGGTGCTGAATGAATGCCCATTCATAGTTGACCCGGCGCGTCAGACGCAAGGCCGATCCCGGCCCTCGCGCGACTTCTGCGGGGGTCAACCCAGCGGCGCGGTGTTCAGCCTCGAGAGCGCCGGCGCGCCGACGCGATCCTCTTCCGCGGCCGCTTCCTTCGCGCGCCGCTCGATCTCGAGCCGGATCGCCTCCCACTCGGCTGGCGGCACCGCGAGGAACGCCTCGAGCACGGTCGGATCGAATTGCTTTCCGCCGCAGCGAGCGAGCTCCGCCAGCGCGACCTCGAGCGAGCTGCCCTTGCGATAGGGGCGGTCGGAGCAGATCGCGTCGAGCGCGTCGACGATCGAGAAGATCCGGGCGCCGAGCGAGATCTGCTCGCCCGCCAGCGCGCGCGGATAGCCCTTGCCGTCCCAGCGCTCCTGGTGCTCGAGGACGATCTGCGCGGCGTGGGCGAGCCACGGGATCTTCCCGAGCAGCTTGAAGCCGATGTCCGGGTGGCGCTTCATCTCGACCCACTCGTCCGGCGTCAGGGGAGCGGGCTTGAGCAGGACCGAGTCGCGCACGCCGATCTTGCCGACGTCATGCAGCAGCGCGCCGATCTCGACGTCGACGAGCTCCGTCCCGGAGAGGCCGATCGCGCGGGCGAGCCGCCGCGCGTAGAGCGACACGCGCCGGCTGTGCCACTGCGTCTCGGTGTCGCGGAAGTCGAGCGCCTGCACCATGCCCTCGAGCAGCTGCGAGGCGCGCTCCTTCACGGTCGCCTCGAGCCCATAGTTGATCTCGAGCAGCTCTGCGTTCCTCGCGGCGAGCTCGTTCTGGAGCAGCTCGTTGGCGCGGCGCAGCTCGCCGACGTCCCACGCCTGCTGGATCGTCGCGACGAGCTCCGCCTGCGTCCAGGGCTTGGTGAGCAGCCGATAGACCCCGCCGGCGTTCACCGCCTCCATCGCGATCTTGAAGTCGCTGACGGCCGTCAGCAGCAGCCGCGGCGCCGTCGGGTGCAGCTCCCGCAGCGCGAGCAGCAGCTCCACGCCGTTCATCGCCGGCATCATGTAGTCCGCGACGATCAGCCCCGGCGCGTGGCTTCGCGCCCACGAGATCGCCGCGATCGGCGACTCGCAGCCATGCGGCGAGAAGCCCGCGCCCTCGAGGATCCGGCACAACGCCTTGACGATCATGGGATCGTCATCGACGACGAGCACGACACGCTGGTCCATGGGGCCTCCTTGAAGGTCGGAGACGCTACTCCACGACCGGCGCCGGGGGAGCCCCGCACCCCGCCCGCGCCCACCCCGCCGCGATCGCCGCCCCGAGCGCCTCCGCGCCGTCGGCCACGAGCCGCTGGCCGACGAAGCGCGCGGCCGCGTGGTCGGCCCCCTCGACGCGCCGGATCAGGACGAGCTCCACGCGCCCCGGGAAGCGCGCCGCGAGCGCCGCGTAGATCTCCGGATCCTTCTCGCCCGCGTCGCCCAGGAGCAGCACCTTCGCGCGGGGCCGCGCCTGCAGCAGCGGCACCGCGTGCGCCAGCTTGTAGGCGAGCGGGTCGAGCGGGTCGTCGTCCCGGCCGAGGCCGTAGTTTCGCAGCCGCAGCTCGGCGGTCGGGAAGCCGCCCGCCTGCAGCGTCGCGCGGATGCGGTCGTGCAGGCCGAGCGGGCTGCCCGTCAGCACGTGCAGCGTCGCAGGTCCGTTGGGGCCGTCGACCACGCAGCCGAGCAGTTTTGCCATGCCGGGCACGAGCGGCTGCGTCCCCTCGTCCTGCAGCAGCGCCGCCTTCGCGAGCCGTCGTCTGCTCGGCACGTGGCTCACGACGAGCGTGTCGTCCCAGTCGGAGAGCACGAGCGGCGCGTCGGGCGCGGCGACGAGCGCGATCGACTCCGCCTTCGCGAGGCCGACGAGCTCGGCGCGCAGCGCGTGGCGCCCCTCCGGGACGCCCATGAGGACGGCGAGGAAGCGGCCCTCGTCGTCGGTGACGGCCTGCGCCCGCCACCCCGCCACCTCGATCAGCACGGCGTGCTTCTCGAGATCGTCCGACAGCAGGCGTCCGAGGTTCTTCCCGAGCCGGCCCTCCGTCGTCTTCGGCGCGCCCGCGCCAGCGCCGCCCCGGACCGCCCGACCGCGCAGCTCGAGCCGCTCGGAGGTGCCGACGGCGTCATACAATTCGAGGCGGGGAGGCTCCTCGGGCGCGGCGGCCAGGAGGAGCGCGAGCAGGGCTGCGTGCATGCGGCAGCCTACGATCCACAGGGCCTTTCTGGACGGATGGCTCCGATGTGGGACCATGTGGGCAAGCGCATCCTCCCGGTCGCCCCACGGAGTCACCCATGAAGTCGCTCTTCTTCGCCTCGCTCCCCGTCCTCCTCGCCGCCGCGCTGCTCGCCGGCGCGCCGCGCACCTCGGCGTCCGTCGCGCCTTCGATCGCGGAGCTCGAGGCGGCGACGCAGGCCCGCGTCGACGCCCGTGTCCAGGTCCACCTCGCGCAGCTCGGCGCGGGCGTGCGGGCCGACGCGGCGGAGTAGCGCTTTGGTCTCTTTTGCAGCGCCCGTTTCGGCGTGTTAGGCACCCCCCGTGCCCGACGCCGACAACAACGAGGCCGCTGCCCTCGGCCCGACCCTGACGCGCGCGGACCTCGACATCGGCGTCCGCGTCATCTACCCGACCCAGGGCCTCTGCACGGTCACCGGCTTCGAGACGCTCGAGATCGGCGGCCAGCGGGTAGACTTCGTCACGCTCGTCAAGGAAGAGGGCGGCGCCGTCATCAAGGTCGCCACGCCGAAGATCGCGGCCATCGGGCTGCGGATCCCGGCCGACGGGACCGAGCTCGACGACGTCTTCGACCTGCTCTCCTCGACGACCGACGACCCCGAGCTCGACTGGAAGGCCCGCAGCCGCCTGCACGGCGATCTGCTCGCGGCCGGCGGCGTGCTCGGCGTGGCCGAGGTCGTCAAGGCGCTCCACGCGCTCTCCAGGCTGCGGCCGCTCCCGCCCAAGGAGCGCGACAAGTACGACCAGGCGCGCCACCTGCTCGTGCGTGAGATCGCGGCCTCGATGCGCGTCCCGCCGAACTCGGCCGAGGACCTCATCGACTTCTCGATGATCCCGCCGGCCGGCGTGAAGCGGCCCAGCAAGAAGCCTCGCCGGACGGCGGTCGTGGCGCCGCGGCCCCAGCGACTGCGCGGTCGGCCGCGGCCGGCGGGCGCGGTCCCGGGCGAAGAAGAGGGCCTGCTGGAGCTCGAAGAAGATCCGCTCGCGGGCGTCGAGGGCGAGGGCGCAGCAGAGGAGCCGGAGTCGACGGACGACGCGGCGGACGGCGCGCGCAACGACGACGGCGAGGCCGGCGGCGACGAAGCCGCGACGCCGGTCGTTCCCCCGAAGCCTGCGAAGCTCTCAAAGCCTGCGGGGCTTTCCAAGCCTGCGAAGGCGTCCCAGCCTGCGAAGCTTCCTGCGGCTGCGAAGCCCGCGAAGCCTGCCGCTGCGAAGCCCGCGAAGCCCGCCGCTGCGAAGCCCGCAAAGCCCGCCGCTGCAAAGCCCGCCGCTGCGAAGCCCGCCGCTGCGAAGGCCGTGAAGCCCGCCGCTGCGAAGCCCGCGAAGCCCGCCGCTGCGAAGGCCGTGAAGCCCGCCGCTGCGAAGCCTGCGAAGCCCGCCGCCACGAAGCCTGCGAAGCCCGCCGCTGTGAAGCCCGCGAAGCCCGCGCCGAAGACGAAGAAGTGACGAGGGAGCGCACGCCGTGATCCGGGTCGCCACGTTCGAACCGTTCGAAGAGGTCGATCTCCGCTTCGTCTGCGAGGCCCTCTACAAGGCCTTCGGCCTCGGCACCGAGGTCGCGGGACCGGCCGTGCTGCCCGCGCTGACGCCGATCGACGGCGCGCTGCCGGCGGACGAGCTGCTCACCAGGGCGATCGCGCCGCGCGGCTTCGCCGACGACAAGGTCCTCTTCCTGACGCGCCAGCCGCTGACGCAGGCCAAAGGTCCGCTCGGGATCCCGCCGACCAACGGCTTCGCGCACTACGGCAAGGATCGCGCGGTCGTCACGACCGCCCTCTTCGGCCGCCTCGCCGAGCTCTCCGAGGAGTTCCAGAAGCGCCTCGCGCGCCAGGCGGTCCACGAGGTCGGCCACCTCTGGGATCTGCACGCCTGCCTCGAGCCGAAGTGCTCGATGCACCCGCCCTGGGCCGAGGCCTTCGCGCTGCACGACGAGCCGATCCTGTGCACCTACTGCCGCGAGAAGAGCGAGCACCGGATCCAGCTGGCGCGCCGCTGATCGCGCCGATGGGCCGGGCCGCGGCGGGGCTCGGGCTGCTCCTCTGCGGCCTCGCGCTCGGCGCCACGATCTTCTGGCTGCGGCTGCCGACGCTGCGCTCGGCCGACGCCGATCACGCGGCGCTCGCCGTCGCGCTCGCCGCCGTCCGCCGCCCCGGCGAGCCCGTCTTCGCCGCGCCGCATTGGGCGCAGCGACCGCGCGCGTTCCTCGACGGCCTCTCCGATCTGGATCCCGCGACGCTCGCGCCGGAGGAGGTCGGCGACGCGCGGGCGATCCACGTGATCGCGACACCGGACGCCCCGCGCTCGGACGCGACGGCGACGCTCGCGCGGCTCGCGGCGCTCGACTGGCTGCGCGCGGGGCAGGCCCGTCGCTTCGGGCCGCTGCTATTGCAGAGCTTCACGGTGACTCGCCCGCTGCCCGCCTTCCGGCTCTCGACGAGCCTCGCCGAGGTCGCGGGCCTCACCGACGACGGTCCCTGCCGGTTCGAGGAGGGCGCGCTGCGCTGTCCCGGCGGGCCGTGGATGCGGTT
>CAYHCR010000163.1:0-7254 GCA_964354895.1 uncultured Myxococcales bacterium
CGACGCCGGCCGCGTCGCGAAGGCCGAGTACGACGCGCGCGCCCGCGGCCGCGTCCACGACATCCGGCCGCCCACCGAGCGCGGCGCCCCGGTCTCCCGGGACGGGCTCGTGCTGCGCCTGCGCCGTGCGGAGGGGCGCTACGTCTCGTTGCAGCTCTCCCACTCGCTGCAGACCATCGTGCTCGACGCCGGCCAGGCCCGGCTCGCGCTGCCCGAGGCGCTCGCGGGCGCGCCCGCGGGGCCGCGCGCCACGATCATCGCGACGAGCGACGTGCCCTACGACACCGTGCTCGCGATCTCCGACGTGCTGCGCGCGAGCGGCTGGCCGGAGCTCGACCTCGTGACCGAGTAACTGCAGCCGATCAGTGACCGCGGCCGCTCAGAGCCGCAGCCAGAGCACCGACGACTCGAAGAACGGGTTGACGACCTGCACTGCGTGCGGTCCGGCCGCGAGCGACTCCGGCAGCACCACGTCGAGGAAGCGCGCGGGCAGCTCGCCCTCGGGCGGGTCGAAGACCGCGAGCGCGTCTACCGGCGCGCCGTCGACGAGCACCTGCAGCTTCACCGAGAGGGACGGATCTTCGTTGCTCGCCGGGTAGTAGAGGCGGCCCTGGCCGGCGACGCGGATCATCGCGCCCGACGCCACGACCGAGGCGGGATCCAGCGCGAGCCGACCCGGATCCTGCCAGACATAAATCTGGTCCTGGGCCGACGGGCTGTAGGCCGGCTGCGAGGCCATGGGGACCCACGCGGCGGGCTCTCCGCCCGCGCCGCCATCGCCGGTCGGCGGGACGACATCGTTCATCGCCTCCACCCCGTCGCTGGCGCCGGGCGGCGCGCCCAGGCCGCGCGTATCGCCGGCCGCTGCGTCCGCGCCGAAGCCGCCCGCCCCGCCCGACTCCGCGGGCGGCGGCGGCTCTCCTGCATACATGCCCTCCATCGCGCCGCCGTTCGCCTGCCAGCTCGCCATGAACTCGTCGATCTGCAGGAACGCCTGGTTCCAGTAGCGGACCTGCATCGGGCCGCCCGGCACCGTGTCGGGCACGATCGCGACGATCAGGCCGTCGGTCGCCCAGAAGACGTCCGCGCGGATGCAGCCGTCGTCGAGCCCGCCGCCGAGCTCGGGCGGCGCGGAGGGCTCGGCAGGCCCGTCGCCGCCACCGACCGGGGGTTCGCCGCCGGTACCGCCGCGGCCACCGCCATCCACCGGGGGCTCGCCGCCTCCGCTGCTGCCCGCGCCTCCGGAGCCCGTCTCGCCCGAGCCCGGGTCCGTCTCGTTCCCCGTGCCGCGCTCGCCGCTCCCCGTACACTCGACGCCGTTGGGCGCGAGCCGCAGATCGTTGTTCTGCAGCAGGTCCGGATCGAACCCGCGGCCCCGCAGAAAGATCAGCTGGCCGGGCGCGAGCACCGTCGGCGCGATCTCCTCGATCTCCGCGCGGCCCGAGAAGACGCGCACCGTCTGGGCGGTGAGGGTCTCCCGGCCGCCGGAGACCAGGCGGACCGGCGCCGCGCGGCCGTCTTCGGCGGAGGAGCCGTACAGCTCTGCACCATCCTCGGAGGCCATGACGTTCACGAGCAGCTGGCCGTCCATCGACTTCACGAGGCCGTCTTCGCGGCGGAGCGTGTAGGCGCCGATCCGGACCTCGTCGACCTCGTCGAGGTGCTCGCCCCAGAAGACCAGCGGCGAGCCGAGCGAAGCGACCGCGATCGGCGGCTGTACCGCGGTCACCAGCGGCACGGGCGCGCCGTCACGGGCGTCGCCGAGCAGCTCGAGATCACGGCCGCAGGCAGCGAGCGGCAACAGCGCGAGGAGGCGAAGGCGTCGCATAAAGATCTCCGGGGTCGACCCTCGCCAGCTGCAAGGGAAGATCCACCCGGGAGTCTACGCCGATCGTGTGACGCCGCTCACACCGCCCCCCGCGCCGCGTGCGATCGGTCACAGGGTGCGGCGGGCCATCCTCCCCACCCCTCGAATTTTCACCGGATCTCGAGCAGCTCGCAGAGCGGCTCCGTCTCGTGCACCGGGTCGGGCGGCTCGACCACGCACTCGAGCGCCACGTCGAACTCGCCCTCGGCGTCGAGCAGGCCCTGCCGCACGATCCACCGCCGCTCGCCATCCTCCGTAAGCTGCGTGAGGTTCGGTCGGCGCGCCGCGGGCGTCGTGAGGATCGCGCCGTGCGCCGCCACGAAGGCGTCCCGTGCCGCCGCCAGGCGCTCGTCCGTCCACTCGATCGTGCCGGGTCGCAGCCCGCCGCGCACCGCCGCGAAGTCGCCCCGCGCGAGCGATCGCACGACTGCGTGCAGCTCTGCGCGAACGCGGATCCCGAACGCCCGGGGATCCTTCGCCAGGTCGTAGGCGCGCGGCTTCAGGACCGGCACCACCATCTGCCGGCCCGCGCCGTCCTCGAGCACGCCGTCGCGCAGCTTCTCCCACTCGTCGAGCAGGCTCGCGTCCGTGCCGCGCACCACCGCGCGCAGCCACGCCACGAAGTCCTCGACCGCCTCGTCCCGCGCCGCCTCCGGCAGGCTCTGCGAGATCGTCCGGTAGACGTCCGAGAGGTAGCGGAGCAGCACACCTTCACTGCGCTGCAGCTGGTACTCGCGCACGTACTCGTGGAAGCCCAGCGCCCGCTCGTAGAGCTCCCGCGCCACGCTCTTGGGCTTGATGTTCTCGACGCCCAGCCACGGCCGCGTCGCGCGGAAGGCGTCGAAGGTGCCGTAGACGAGATCGGCCAGGGGCTTGGGATACTCGAGCTTCGCGAGCTCCTCCATGCGCTGGTCGTACTCCATGCCCTGCGCCTTGAGCTCGGCGACCTTCTCGCCCTTCAACTTGTCCAGCTGCTTCCACAGCACGACGTCGGGGTTCTCGAGCGTCGACTCGACGAGCGTCACCAGATCCAGCGCGTAGCCCTCCTGCGTGCGGTCGAGCCCCGGCCAGGTGTCCAGCAGCCACAACGTCAGCGAGCGGTGGATCGAGAAATCATCCTGCAGCAGGTCGGAGACCTCGGCCACGGCGCCCGGCCGGCCCTCCCAGCGGAGCACCGAGATCACGCCGGCCTGTCGCAGCGCGCGGAAGCGTTGCGCCGCGATCTTCTTCTGTCGCTTCTTGGCGCCGTCGGTCAGGTGTGCGTGTTTGATGAGCTCCACGAGCCGGCCGTAGCCGCCGCGGGCCGGGCCGGGCTTGTGCTCCTCGGAGGCGCGCGGGAGGAGTTGCACGAGCGTGCCGAACGAGATCTCGAAGCGCGACTCGAGCGCCTCGGGCGTCGCCTCCTGCAAGCGCGCGAAGGTCTTCTCGTCCCAGTGGACGAAGCCCTTGTCCGGCGGCTGCTTCTTGACGAACTTCTTGTTTCCGCCCGCGGCGGCCTTCGCGGCGAGCTTGAGGTTCTCGATCACGTGTTCGGGCGCCTGCGCGACGACCGAACCCCGATCGTCGAAGCCCTTGCGGCCCGCGCGCCCGGCGATCTGGTGGAAGTCGCGCGCCGTGAGGATGCCGGTCTTGACCCCGTCGTATTTGCAGAGCTGCGTGAAGAGCACCGTGCGGATCGGCACGTTCACGCCGACGCCGAGCGTGTCGGTCCCGCAGATCGCCTTGAGCAGGCCCTGCTGGGCGAGCCGCTCCACGAGCCGTCGATACCGCGGCAGCAGCCCCGCGTGGTGCAGCCCGACGCCGTGCCGGAGAAACTTCCCGAGCTCCTTGCCGAACGGTGTGTCCAGCGGCGCGTCCTGCAGGGCCTGGCGCAGCCGCTCCTTCTCTTCTTTGGTACACAGATCGATCGACAGGAGGTTCTGCGCCTGCTCGGCCGCGGCGCGCTGCGTGAAGTGGACCAGATAGACGGGGATGCGTCCGGTCCGCAGGAGCTCCGCCATCGTCTCGGCGAGCACCGTCTCCCGATACTGGTAGTCGAGCGGCACCGGGCGCGTGGCAGACCGGACGTGCGCGACCTCTCGGCCGGAGCGCACCTCCAGGCGTTTGCCGAGCTCGTAGAGGTCGCCGAGCGTCGCGCTCATCAGCAGGAATTGCGCCTTGGGCAGCGCGATCAGCGGCAGCTGCCACGCCATGCCTCGATCGCGGTCGCCATAATAATGAAACTCATCCATCACGACGCAGTCGGCCGCGTCCGCGTCCCGCAGCGAGGCGTTCGCGAGGATCTCCGCCGTGCAGCAGATGATCTTCGCCTCGCGGTTCACCGACGCGTCGCCCGTCGAGAGGCCGACCTCGGCCGCGCCGAACGCGTCACAGAGGGCGAAGAACTTCTCATTCACCAGCGCCTTGATCGGGCAGGTGTAGAAGAAGCGGCGCCCCTGCGAGCGCGCGAGGAACGCGTGCGCCATTGCGACGAGCGACTTGCCGGAGCCGGTGGGCGTCGAGAGCACGACGTGTTTGCCGGAGAGCAGCTCGAGGATCGCCTCCTCCTGGGCTGGATAGAGCTCGAGGCCGATCTCGGAGGCCCAGTCGACGAAGCGCAGCAGCACGTCGTCGGGGGAGAGCGTCTCTCCGGCGGCGGGGAGGCGGGAGGCGAGGGTGGCGGACATGGCCGCGGAATCTGGCACATCCGGCGCGGCGGGACTTTGGGGCGGCTCGCCCGCTGGCCCCCGCCCCGCCCGGCGCTCTAGGCTGCCCGGCCATGCGTACGCTCCTGATCGTTGCACTGCTGTCCCTCCCGTTCGCGCTCCTGGCCTGCGGCGAAGAGGAGCTCATCGAGCGGGATCCCGCGCCGAGCGGCCGTGGTGGGGAAGGCGGCGAGGGCGGCGAAGGCGGCGGCTTCGTGCCGGGGCTGATCGTCGAAGGCGGCGGCCGCGTGGAGGTCTTCGCCGGCAAGATCATCGAGCTGCCGGTGCGGCTCGCGAAGGACGGCGAGCCCCGGCCGGGCGAGACGATCGACTTTCAGCTCCCCGCGCAGGCGTTCGGCGCGTCGCTGCTCGCGGTGCCCCTGACCGACGCGGACGGACGGACGGCGGCGAGGCTGGTCGCCGGGGCGGGCGCCGCCACGCTGGAGCTCCACGCGGACTTCCCCGGCGCGCAGGGCGCGATCTTCCAGCTCGTCGTGAACGACCGCGGCACGCTCGAGGTGAGGCCGACGGGCGACGTGCCGGCCGCGACGAGCGTCGTCGGCATCTACCGCAGCGAGCTGGGCTGTCAGGTCGTCACGGCCGAGTTCCAGCCGGCGCCGATCGTCGAACAGCCGGGGCTGCCGGGCGGGATGGAGCGCGCGAGCGTGCCGGCGGGCGGCACGACGGTGGCGGGCGTGAGGTACCTCGACGAGTCGGGCGCGCTCGTCGGCTGGGGCTGCGTCGACGGGCTGCTCGTCGTCGCGGGCGAGACGAGCCAGGTCGACGTCCCGATGATGGCGCGATGAGCCCCGATCACCCGAACGCAGCAAAACTGACCACCTTCTACGCGGCGTTCGCCCGCCGCGACGGCGCCGCGATGGCTGCGCTCTACGCGCCCGCCGCGACCTTCTCGGATCCTGCGTTCCCGGCGCTCGCGGGCCCCGAGATCGGCGGGATGTGGCGGATGTTGTGTCGCAACGGCAAGGATCTCGTCGTCGTCGCGAGCGGCATCGAGGCGGACGATCGAGGAGGTCGCGCGCACTGGGAGGCCGATTACTCCTTCGGCGCGCGCAAGGTGCACAACGTCATCGACGCGACCTTCTCGTTCGAGGGCGGGCTCGTCACGCGCCATGAAGATCGCTTCGACCTCGACCGCTGGCTGCTGCAGGCGCTCGGCCCGATCGGCGGCCGGCTGCCGGGGGCGGGCGCGATCGTGCGCTGGCAGGCGGGGCGCGGACTGCAGAGCTTCCTCGCGCGCGAGCGGACGCGAGCGTAGGGCGTCGGCGACAGGATCGGCGAGCGGCTCTTCGGGACGGTCGCCGCGGCGTTGGTCGCGCGAGGCGGGCTGCACGCGCACCGGGTTGCGGCCAAGCCCCCGGCGGAAGTGAGCAGGTACGGAGCTCCGGAGCGCGTGCGGCGGGTCGGGTCGGCAGGACCCGCCCTTGCGCCGGACTGCGACAGGTCGGTACGCTGCCAAAAGTTGCAGAGAATGGCAGACCGTCGGGCGGAGACGCCGACTGCGCCGCGTTCCCCGGAGCCTGTGATGGCGTGGCTGATCCCCTGGGACGTGCTCGAGGTGCCTCCGTGGGATCGCGGCGAACCGATCGAAGCGAGGCCGCCGTCGACGGTGGGCGCGCGGACGCGTCGGCCCCGATCTCGCTGCCGCGCGCGGCGATCGCCGGGCTCGCGCGCCGGTCGAGGCGGAAGTTCCGCAGAGACGGCAGGCGGATCTGGGCCGCCGCCCGCGGAGGCACGCTCGAGCTCCGGATCGTGGCAGCCGGCCTCGCGTCCGTCTGGTCGCTCACCCTCGCGGAGAAGCACGCCGTGCTGCTCCAGGTCGAGCGCGCCGAGCTGGATCCTTCGCAGATCGCCTCCTTCCTGGCGCTGATGGTCGAGGAGCGCGTCAGGTTCGCGCGGATCGAGGCGGAGGACCGGCTCTGTCTCCTCCCGTGGGCTGTCTGGGAGCGGGATCCGAGCTGCCTCCACGGGCACCGCTGGATCGATACACCGTTGGTTCCCGCAGGCTCCAAGGAGGAGACCCCATGAGCCCGTTCGAAGACCCCGCCGCGCCATACTATGACGGTTCTGACTACGACATCGCGTTGCGTGTCACCGCCGAACTCGCGGAGGGTGGCAAGGCCCGGGAGTTTCTGAGTGAACACCTGTTGACTGGCTCCTTGCGGCTGGCCGACTTCGGCTGCTGGCGTGGCCGCAATATTCCTGCGTTGTACCAGATTGCGAACCAGCGCTCGGCGTCTGGCCGCGTGATCGGGATCGATCATCCGCGGGCGCGGGAGCGCGTCGAATTCGCGCGTGAGGCGAACTCGAACAACGAGTTCCGGCTGTCGAGCCTGACGGACCTCGATCTGCCGGCGGCCAGCATTGATGGCGGGATCTGCTGGCGCGTGCTGCATAATCTGACGAGGCCCGGGGAGCTGCTGGCTGCGCAGCGCGAGCTCTTCCGGGTGCTCAAGCCCGGCGCCCCGCTCGTCATCGCCGTGCGCGCGACGAGCGTGGAGAGCGCCGAACGGCAGCCGGTCCCGCTGCGGACGTTCAACGAGCTGCAGGATCGCGTCGACCTCTACTTCCAGGGGCCGAACGCGCTTCGGCAGACCTTCGGGTTCTTCTTCGAGATCGTGGGTCCGCCTCGGCTCATCGACGAGGGTGAGTCGTTCACGTATCGCCCTCCCGGCGCGACCGGTC
>CAYHCR010000164.1:0-7202 GCA_964354895.1 uncultured Myxococcales bacterium
CTCGGGGAGCGGCGCGGCGATCGCGCCCCGCTGCGCAGCGAGGCAGAGCGAGGGATCGAGCAGCGTTGCGGGCGCGGCGGGCACGGGCTCCGGCACCGCGCCGTCGATCGCCGTGAGGAGCGCACCGGCCTGCGGGGCGAGGTGCGCCTCGACGAGCGGCCATGCGGCCTGCACGAGCGCGGCGTCGGCCGCGGTGAAGCTCGGCGGCGGGGGCGGAGGTGGCATGACGACCAGGGACGGCGCCGTGACGCAGGCGGAGAGCGCGAGGCTCAGCAGCAGGGGCGAGGGGGCGCGCACGGCCGGAGGGTAGCCGATGCGGCGCAGGCGCGGTGCGGGTGGCGGCTGCTACGCTGCGACGATGCGCTCCTCGCTCGCTGTCCTCGTGCTCGCGGTCGGCCCGCTCGCAGCGGGCTGCATCTCGACGTCGACCGAGCCGACCGAGCCTCCATGCGTTCCGTTCACGTGCGAGGAACTTCGGCCGGATTGCGGTCCTGCGCTCGACGATCACTGCGGTCACCCGCTCGACTGCTCCGCGTGCGACGCCGGCAAGGAGTGCGTCGGAGGCGTCTGCGACTGCCTTGCCCCGCCGAGCTGCACGAGCGTGCGCGGGATTGCCTGTGGCGAGCGGACAAACGTCTGCGGCGCGAGCATCGAGTGCGGCCGCGACTGCCCGTTCGGGACGACGTGCGACCTGAAGACCGGTCTCTGCGGCACGATCTGCGATGTGGCGGATGATTGCCCGGGCGTCGGGGACGAGCCGGGGGTCTGCAATCTGTCGCTCAACACCTGCCAGAACGACCCCTCGTGCGATCCCGACCTCTGCGGCTCGTGGCAGCTCGATACGGCCCTTGGACCCTCGACGATCGCCTGCGGCTGCCCCGTCAACAGGAGCTGTGAGCCGACCGGCCGATGCCTCTGCGACGTCGAGGCCCACCGCGCCGTCGCCTGCGAGGGCCTTTGCGGTGACGTCACCCTGTGCGACGGCTCGACGATGGCGTGTGACGCCGCGAGACACGCGAGCACCGTCTGTGACGGCCGCTGCGGCGAGGTCCAATTCTGCGACGACGCGAAGGTCACCTGCCCGGCGTGCCCGCTCGGCGTCTGCGAACCGGGCGAGGCGCGCTGTCGCGAGGGCCAACGACCGACCCGCTGGGCGTTCGATCCGACCGCGCTGCTGGGCGCCGCGGACTTCTCGGGGCGCGCGCCGCAGGCCGTGACCGCGCACCGCCGGTCCGACGGGATCGAGCTCTGGGTGGTGGCCGGCCACAACGGGGACGCCCGCCTCTACCGCGTGGACCTCCTGGGCGATGGTCGGACCGTCCGGGGTCCGATCGTCGAGGCGACCCCACCCCCCATCGAGTACGCCTACCCGTACTCGTCCGGGCCCGTCGTCTCGCTCGACGGCGCACGGCTCTGGATCCTCCACGGCCACTCCAACGCGTCGCTCCCGCGACTCCATGTCGCCGAGATCGATCCCATCACGCGGGTGCTCGCGCCCTTGAGACCCGTCGCGATCGGCTTCGACAACGTGCTCGCGTTCGTACCGTTCCGAGACTCGCGGACGGCCCTCGTCGCCACACACGATCCGCCCCAGCTGACGGTGCCCGACTTCCCGGAGCAGCCCGACCCGCCGTTCGCGGGGCGTCTCTACGAGCTCGGCCGGTACTCGACCACGCCGATCGATCGGGGCTATCCCGTGATGCGCGGCGCCTGGCACTTCGACGAGCCGGCGACGCACGAATGGGTCGATGAGGACTTCGGCAACCAGATCGGCACCGTGCAACGCGGCTGCGACGGCCGCTCGATCACGTTTGATTGGGTCGAGGGTGGGATCCTCAAGGGCACGGGCGACACGACGTTCGCCGGTGTCCTCACGCTCGATCCCGAAGGCCTCCCGGGCGCGCTGCCGGTCCGCCCGCTTCCACTTCTCGGCCTGACGCTCCAGTCCACCGAGACCGTCAGCCTCTCCGAGCTGGCAGGCTGCGAGCTCGCATACATCGTCACGAGCGTCGGCGGCGGCACGCTCCACGTCGCCGTCCCAGGCCTGTGAGCTGCGCCGTGCCCACTCCGACCACCGCCGCCGTCCGCGCCCGCGCAAAGCTGTACACCTCGCTGCGCGGCTATTTCGCCTCCCAGGGCTTCGACGAGGTCGAGACGCCCTGCCTCGTCCGCTCGCCCGGCACCGAGCCGCACCTCTCGCTCTTCGGCAGCCGCTACGTGCCCGAGATGGGCGTCGGCACGGCGCGCGAGCTCTGGCTGCACACCTCGCCCGAGTACGCGATGAAGCGCCTGCTCGCGGATGGATGGGAGCGGATCTTCCAGCTCGCCCGCTGCTTCCGGAACGGGGAGATCTCGCCGCAGCACAACCCCGAGTTCACGATGCTCGAGTTCTACCGGGCGAACCTCGTGGACCAAGAGCGCGCCGGCCGCGGCTACGGGCCGATCCTGCTCGATCTCGAGGAGTCGATCGCGCAGGCGGCGCGCGCGCTCAACGGCCACGAGACGATCACGATCGGCGGCGCCGAGCTCTCCCTCACCCCGCCGTGGGATCGGCTGACGGTGGCGGAGGCGTTCGCCGCGCGGCTCGGGATCGAGCTGCCGATGACCGGCGACGCCGCGCTGCTGCGCGCGCGCGCCGTCGAGCGGGGCTTCGTGCTCTCCGACGGCTGCACCTCGTACGAGGACGTCTTCTTTCCCCTCTTCCTGACGCTCGAGCGCAGCCTCGGCTGGCCGCGGCCGGTCTTCCTGGTCGACTGGCCCGCCCCGCTCGCGGCGCTCGCCCGCCTGCGCGTGGACGATCCGTCGATCGCCGAGCGCTTCGAGCTCTACGTGGGCGGCCGCGAGCTCGCCAACGGCTTCTTCGAGCTCAACGACGCGGCCGAACAGCGCCGCCGGATCGAGCAGGATCGCGCCCACCGCGCGGCGCTCGGCCGGCCCGTGCCGGAGCTCGACGAGCGCTTCGTCGAGGCGGTCGGACGCATGCCCACCGCCGCCGGCGTCGCGGTCGGCGTGGATCGACTGCTCATGCTGCTCGGGGGATTCCCCTCGATCGACGACGTGCTGCTCTTCCCCGCCAGCCAGGAGTGGTGACATGCGCAGGCGCCCCTCGACCGGCCGTTCGCTGCTCGCGTACCCGGCGATCGTCGCAGGGACGGCGTTCGTCTCGCCGCTGATCACCGCCGCAGGCCTGCTCACGCGGCGACACGGCCCGGTGCCCGACGCGCTCGCGCGAGGCTGGGCCGTCGAGGTGCTGCGGGCGGCCGGCGTCGAGGTGCGCACCTCCGGCCTGCATACGTTTCCGCACGATCGACATTTTGTCTTCGCCGGCAACCACCGCAGCCACCTCGATCCGCCGACGCTGCTCGCCACCGTCCCGCAGCTGCTGCGGTTCGTCGCGAAGCGCTCGCTCTTCTTCGTCCCGCTCTTCGGCCCCGCGCTCTGGGCCGCCGGCAACATCCCGGTCGATCGCTCGGCCTCCGGGCGCGACCGCGCGCGCCTTGAGGCCGCGACGCGTGAGGTCGGCCGCGTGACGAGCCTGCTCTTCTTTCCGGAGGGCACGCGGCGCACGGAGCCGGGCCTCGGCGCGTTCAAGAAGGGCGCGGCCGCGATGGCGCTGCAGGCGCGGGTGTCGATCGTGCCCTTCGCGCTCGCCGGCTCGGGCGACCGGCTCCCACCCGGCCTGCACCGCTTCTCTCCCGGGCCGAGCGGGCTGGCGTTCGGCGCGCCGATCGAGCTCGACCCGTTCGGGCCCGAGGATCGCGCGGGGCTGACCGAGGCGCTGCGCGCGCGCGTCGAGGCCCTGCTCCCCGAGGCGGAGGCGCTCCTCGACCGGTGACGAGCGGGGCCTTTCGGCGCCGGGGCCGTTGGGGCTACGGTTCCCCCCGATGGCCGTCCGCCCCCTCCGCATCGTCCTGCCCGCCTCGAGAGGCGCCGATCGCGCCGATCAGGCCGCGAACCGGCTCGCTGACTTTCTCTCCAAGCCGCTCGCGGGCCGGTTCGAGGTCCTCGTCCACGTCGCGCCGACGTACGTGCAGCTCGCGTCCGACCTGATGGCGGGCCGCGCGGACGCGGGCTGGGCGCCGCCGCTCGTCTGCGCGCGCGTCGAGGCGCACGGTGGCCGGGCCCTGCTGCGCGCGCTGCGCGGCGGCTCGCCCACGTTCCGCGCCGCGCTCCTGCGCCGCCGCGGCGCGCCGATCACCGCAGAGCTGTCCGAGGGCCTCACCGCCGCGTGGTCCGACCGCGACTCGACCTCCGGCTACCTGCTCCCGCGCGCCTGGGTCCGCAGCCGCGGCCTCGATCCGGCCCGCGTCTTCGCGAAGGAGCGCTTCTTCGGCTCGTACGTCGCCGCCGCCGAGGAGGTCGCCGCCGGCCGCGCGGACGTCACCGCGGTCTTCGCCGCGCCCGCCGACGCCAGACGCGCCTTCTCCGGCCTCGACGAGCTGCCTGAGTCCCTGCGGCAGCTGCTCGAGCCGTTCGCCTGGACCGCCGAGACGCCGAACGACGCGCTCGTCGCTGCGCCCGCGGCCTCGCCCGCGACCGCGCGTGCGCTGCAGGAGGCGATCGCCACCGCAGCCGTCTCCGGCGAAGGCCGCCGCGTGCTCGGCGAGGTCTTCGACGCGGAGGGCTTCGAGCCGGCCCCGCCCGACAGCTACCGGGCGCTCTATTCGCTGGTCCTCGACTCGCTGCGCTGAGCTCGAGCGCGGTCGATACGACACGGCCCGGCGCCTCGCGAGAGGGCCGGGCCGGCGTGCTTCACGCGCGGGTCGAGCTCAGATCTCTTCGAGGATCTTCGAGCGCTTCGCGTCGAACTCGGGCTGGCTGATGAGGCCCTTGTCGAGCAGGTTCTTGAGCTTCGCGAGCCGCTCCTCCATGCCCCCGCCCGCAGGCGCCGCCGCAGGAGCCGGCGCCGCCATCCCGCCGCCCATGCCCCCCGCCATCCCCGGCATCATCCCGGGCTGCATGCCCGGCTGCATGCCGTGGCCGAGCATGCCCGCCATGCCGAAGCCCATGCCCAGGCCCGCGCCCGCGAGCGCGTTGCCGCTCGACTCGCCGCCCTTCGAGAGGCCCTGACCCGCGCCGAGCATCATCTCGCTCTGCGCGTAGTTCTGGTACCCGCCGGCGAGCTGCGCGAGCTGCGCGCGCTTCTGGATCTCGACCTGGTTCATCAGCTGCGCCTTGCGCGCGTCGCGCGAGGCCATGCGCATCTCTTCGGCGTCCTCCTGGAGCTTCTTGTAGTCGGCCTCGTCGGGGTTGATGTTGAGCGACGAGAACGCGACGACCGTGAGGCCCACGCCCTGGAGGTTCTGGTCGACGCCCGTCTTGCACTCGACGATCAGCTCCTCCTTGAGCGAGCCGGAGAGCACGACGTCGAGCGGCACCTTCTTGTGCGCGATGACCTCGCCGACATCGTCGGAGAGGGCGAGCATCACGCGCTCGGAGACGATGCGCTTGAACTGGTCGAGGTTGTCCTTGACCGCGCCGAGGCCCGTCTGGTTCGTGATCAGGGCGCCCGGATCGGAGACCTTGACCGTCACCTCGCCGAAGGCGCGCACGCGGACGCGCAGCTCCGTCTCGGGGTCCTTCACGCGGCCGATCTCGCCGCCGAACTTCACGCCGTGGATCTGGCGCGTGGAGACGAAGTAGACCTCGCTCATCCAGAAGTCGCCGCCGGTGACCTTGTCGACGAGGAAGCTCATGAACGTGATCGACGCGCCGTCGAGCGTGTGGCGGCCGGGCCCCAGCGTGCCGGCGACCTTGCCCTCCTTCACGAAGACCGCGACCTCATCGGCCTCGACGGTGCACTGCGTGAGCTTGCGGATGTTGGTGTCCGGCCAGCGCCAGACGATGTAGCTCTTGAATTCGTCCGGCCGCGACATGAACGCGCGGTCGACTTCCGAGCCGGCGACCTTCTTGACCGTATCCCAGAGCCCCATTCCATCTCCCCGGCGGCAGGCCGTGCTGCCGCGCTGTGAAATCGGCGCGAATCCTAACGGCCGCGGCGCAGCGCCACAACCGCGCTGGCCGATCCTCGACGACGTACGTCGCCACGGCCGCGCGCGTTCAAGTGGCACGGCGTACGATGCGCGGCCCGAACACGCCCCAAGGAGCCGACGGACATGGCCGAGGCCGTACGAGAGGTCGAGACCGCTTCGCAGAAGTACAAGTGTGGGAGCTGTGACGCGCCGATCGAGTACGACGCGAAGAGCGGCGCGCTCAAGTGCGCGTTCTGCGGCGCCGAGAAGGCGATCGAGGCGCCGCGCGGAGACGTGGTCGAGCACGCGCTCCACGAGGCCTCGCTCGCCAAGCACAAGGGCTACGGCCGCGCCGTCCGCAAGCTCCACTGCGACGCCTGCGGCGCGAGCATCTCGTTCGACGCCGGCGTCACCGCGGCCAAGTGTCCGTTCTGCGCCTCGCCCAAGGTCGCCGAGGCGCAGGGGGAAGGGTTGCGGCCCGAGAGCCTGCTGCCGTTCAAGGTGACGGCGGACAACGCGGCGGAGCTCTTCCGGAAGTGGATCAAGGGCCTCTGGTTCCGGCCCAACGATCTGAAGAAGCTCGCGGAGGTCAAGGAGATCCGGGGCGTCTACCTGCCCTTCTTCACCTACGACGCGCAGGCGCGCTCGTGGTGGACCGCGGAGCGCGGCGATTACTATTACGAGACCGAGAGCTACGTCGCGACGGAGAACGGCAAGTCCGTCCGCAAGACGCGGCAGGTCCGCAAGACGCGCTGGTCGTACGCGCGCGGCAGCCGCTCGGACTTCTACGACGACCACCTCGTCTACGCGTCGCTCGGCCTGCCCAAGGATCTCGTGAAGGGCATCGAGCCCTACTCGACCGGCTCCGCCATCCCGTACACGCCGGAGTACCTCGTGGGCTGGGCGGCGGAGGAGGCCGGCGTCACGGTCGAGGCGGGCTGGCACAACGCGCAGGGCGAGCTCAGCGACAAGCAGCGCAGCAAGTGCGCGGGCGACGTCGGCGGCGACACGCATCGCAACCTGAGCGTGAACACCAACTACAGCAGCATCACCTTCAAGCACGCACTGCTGCCCGCGTTCGTCTCGGCCTACCTCTACAAGGGGAAGGTCTTCCGGTTCCTCGTCAACGGCGAGACGGGCAAGACCGACGGCCACGCGCCGTGGAGCTGGCCGAAGATCATCGGCCTCATCGTCGCGATCCTCGCGGTCATCGGCATCGGCGTCGCGATC
>CAYHCR010000165.1:0-7190 GCA_964354895.1 uncultured Myxococcales bacterium
CCCGAAGATGAAGCCGTACATCTTCGGCGCCCGCAACGGCATCTACATCATCGATCTGCAGAAGACCGTCTCGCTCGCGCGCGGCGCGTTCAAGTTCGTCGCCGACTCGGTCGGTCGCGGCGGCTCGGTGCTCTTCGTCGGCACCAAGAAGCAGGCCCAGGAAGTGATCGCGGAGGAGGCCAAGCGCTGCAACGGCTACTACGTGGTCAACCGGTGGCTCGGCGGCACGCTGACGAACTTCAAGACCGTCAAGCAGGGCATCGACCGCCTCAAGGCGATCGAGGTCATGTCCACGGACGGCACGTTCGAGCGCCTCCCCAAGAAGGAGGTCGCGCAGCTCCAGCGCGAGTTCGACAAGCTCGACCGCAACCTCGGCGGCATCAAGGATCTGGCGAAGCTCCCGGGCTGCCTCTTCGTGATCGACCCGAAGAAGGAGCACATCGCGATCCACGAGGCGAACCGCCTCGGCATCCCGGTCGTCGGCCTCGTCGACACCAACTGCGATCCCGAGGGCATCGACTACGTGATCCCGGGCAACGACGACGCCATCCGCTCGATCAAGCTCTTCGCGGGCAAGATCGCGGACGCGGTCATCGAGGGCAACGCGCGCTGGGCGGCGCACCGCCACGAGCACGGCGCCGAGGAGACGCGCGAGGCCAAGGACGGGGACGATCGCGGCGCGCGCCGTGGTCCCCGCAGCCCGCGTGGTGGCCGTGACGATCGCCGGGGTCCGCGCAGCGGCCCGGGCGGCCCGCGCCACACCGAGGGCGAGCGCAAGGGCCCCGAGGTCGAGGTCGTGCGCACTGCGCCGGCAGCGGCCGAGGGTGGCGACGACGCGGCGCCGGCGACCGAGGCGTAGTCCTCCGGTCGTCGTCTGCATCCGCGGCGCTCGTCCCTTCCCGGGGCGGGCGCCGTGCCGTACCGGGCTCCCGGCGCGGCGAAATGACGGTCGGCGGGGCGCCTGCAGCGCGGCCCGCCGCTAGCCGCGCGACGGACGGCACGGTCCGCGCGCACGAAGGTGGCGTCAGATGGCCGAAGTGACCGCAGCGTCGGTGAAGGAGCTCCGCGAGAAGACCGGCGCGGGCATGATGGATTGCAAGAAGGCGCTCGGCGAGTCGGGCGGCGAGCTGGAGAAGGCGATCGACTGGCTCCGCCAGAAGGGCCTCTCCAACGCAGCCAAGAAGTCCGGCCGCGCCGCCTCCGAGGGCACCGTCATCAGCTACATCCATGGTGGCGGCAAGATCGGCGTCCTGCTCGAGGTGAACTGCGAGACGGACTTCGTGGGCAAGAGCCCCGGCTTCCAGGAGCTCGCGCGTGATCTCGCGATGCACATCGCCGCGCTCTCGCCGCGGTGGGTCCGCCGCGAGGAGGTCCCCGCCGCCGAGCTCGACCGGGAGCGCGAGGTCGTCAAGGCCCAGCTCAAGGAGCAGAACAAGCCCGAGAAGATCTGGGACAAGATCATCGAGGGCAAGATCGAGCGCTTCTACAAGGACAATTGCCTCGTCGATCAGGGCTACGTGAAGGACCCGGACAAGTCCGTGGACACGATCGTGAAAGAGGCCGTCAGCAAGATCGGCGAGAACGTGCAGGTCCGCCGGTTCGCCCGCTTCGTGCTCGGCGAGGGCCTCGCGAAGAAGGAGGACAACTTCGCGGAGGAGGTCGCCAAGGCGGCCGGGCTCGCGAAGTAGCTGCATACCTTCACGGAGCGGCGTCGTTCGGGACGCCGCTCCGCACGCCCGGGACCGCGGCCCCACGCCGCGTCGGAGGCCTCGATGTCGACCGCCAGCAGCTCCCCCTACAAGCGCATCCTCCTGAAGCTCTCGGGCGAGGCGTTGATGGGCGACGGCGGCTACGGCATCGACACCGCGACGCTGCAGGGCATCGCGGCCGAGGTGAAGGAGCTCGTCGGGTCCGGGCTGCAGGTCGCGATCGTGATCGGCGGCGGGAACATCTTCCGCGGCGTCTCGGGCGCGGCGAAGGGCATGGACCGCGCGAGCGCCGACTACATGGGCATGCTCGCCACCGTCATCAACTCGCTCGCCACGCAGGACGCGCTCGAGAAGCTCGGCGTGAACACGCGCGTGATGAGCGCGATCGGGATGCACGCGGTCGCGGAGCCCTACATCCGCCGGCGCGCGGTGCGGCACCTCGAGAAGGGTCGCGTCGTGATCTTCGCGGCGGGCACGGGCAACCCGTACTTCACGACGGACACCGCCGCGGCGTTGCGAGGGATGGAGATCCGCGCGGACGTGATGCTCAAGGCCACCAAGGTCGACGGCGTCTATACGGCCGATCCCAAGAAGGACCGCAGCGCGAAGAAGTACCGTCGTCTCTCCTACCTCGACTGCCTCAAGCAGGAGCTCAAGGTGATGGACGCGACGGCGATCTCCCTCTGCATGGAGAACGATCTGCCGCTCGTCGTCTTCGACATGACGACGCCCGGCAACGTGATCCGGGTCGCGCGCGGCGAGGACGTCGGCACGACCGTCGGAAACATGACCACCGAGAGCGCCTGAAGCGGCGCAAGGAGCACGACGACCATGGGAATGGGCGACGACGTCATCTCCGACCTCAAGACCCGGATCGAGAAGACGATCGAGGACATGCGGCGGGATCTCGGGAAGCTTCGGACCGGCCGGGCGCACATGGGCATGCTGGAAGGTGTGCAGGTCGACTCGTACGGCGTGAAGATGCAGCTCAACGCCTGCGCCTCGATCAGCATCCCCGAGGCGCGCCTCATCGTGATCAAGCCGTTCGACAAGTCGCAGCTCGGCGCGATCGAGAAGGGCATCAACGAGGCGCAGATCGGCATCACGCCGCAGAACGACGGCAACGTGATCCGCCTGCCGGTGCCCCCGCTGACCGAGGAGCGCCGCAAGGAGATCGCCAAGCAGGTGAAGCAGCGCGGCGAGGAGCACAAGGTCGCCGCGCGCAACGAGCGGCGCGACGCCAACGAGATGCTCAAGGAGCTCTGCAAGGACGGCGAGCTCTCGGACGACGACGAGAAGCGCTACATCGAGGCGGTCCAGAAGGAGACGGACGCGGCGGTGCTGCGCCTGGACGAGATGGTCACCAAGAAGACGAAGGAAGTGATGGAGATCTGAGGTGGCCGCGCGCCGCCGCACGCTCCCGCCGCCAGCCGCTGCGTCGCGCACCCCGCGCGACGAGCGGCTGCTGGATCTGGTGACGCTGCTGCTGGGGGCGCACGCGCCGATCACGCTGTTTGACCTGCGGCAGAATTTTCCAGGCGACTACGCCTTCCGCGACAAGGGCGAGCGCGCGGCGGCCGAGCGCAAGTGGGAGCGCGACAAGGCAGAGCTGCTCGCGCTCGGCGTGCCGATCCGCTGGCTGCAGGGCGATGAGGACCGGCCCGACGGCTACGTGCTCGACCGCGAGGCGTTCTTCCTGCCGGAGCTCGGGCTCGACCTCGACGAGAGCGCGGCGATCGTGCTCGCCGCGACCGCGGCGCTCGCGCAGCCCGCCTTCCCGCTGCGACGGGATCTCGCGCACGCGCTCGGCAAGCTGCGCTTCTCGGCGGCCGCGGCGGTCTCGCCCGAGGAGGCGGGGCTCTTCGTCCAGCTGCCCCCGCTCGCCGACGACGGCGCGCCCGGCGTGCTCGACGCGCTCGGACGCGCGCTGGAGCAGCGGCGCGAGGTGGAGCTGACGTACGAGCGGTGGGACGGCACGAGCACCGTCCGGCGGGTCGCGCCGTACGGGCTCGCCTTCCAGCGCGGCGCGTGGCGGCTCGTCGGTCACTGCCGCCTGCGGGACGGCCTGCGGACCTTCCACGTCGAGCGGATCCGCGGCCTGCGCGAGCCGCCGGGGCCCGGCGCGCCCCTCGACGTGCCGCAGGACTTCACGCTCGCCGACCGCCTGCCGGGCGAGGCGTGGGAGCTGCCGCTCGGGCCGGCGCACCAGGTGCGGCTGCGGATCGATCCGCCGGCGACCTCGGCGGCGCGGGCGCGCTTCGGCGCGGCGGTGACGACGGCGGACGACGGCGGCGCGTTCGTGCAGCTCTGCGTGACGAACGTGCCGGCGCTGGTGCGCGAGCTGCTGGCGCTGGCGCCGCACGCAGAGCTGCTCGAGCCGGCCGCGCTGCGCGGCGAGATCTCGCGCGTCGCGCGCGCGATCGCGGCGGACCACGGGGACCACGCCGACCACGGGGAGGCGCCGTGACCGCGCGCCGGCCCTCGCCCGTCGAGCCGCCGATCGGCGACAAGCTCCGCCGCGCGCTCGTGCTGCTGCCCTTCGCGGTCGCGCACCCCGGCGCCACGCTCCAGCAGCTCGGCGACGCCGTCGGGGCGACGGCCGAGGAGGTGCTCGGGGAGCTCCAGTGGCTCAAGTTCGTCGGCCGGCCGCCGTTCACCCCCGCGGATCTCGTCGACGTCACGGTCGAGGAGGGCCGCGTCTTCGTCACGCTCGCCCAGGGGCTCGTGCGGCCGATGAACTTCACGGCCGCAGAGGCGGCGGCGCTCGACGCGGCGGCGAGCCTGCTCGCGCCGTCGCCGGGCGAGCCGCTGGCGCGCGCGCGGGAGAAGGTGCGCGGGCGACTGCGGGGCGAGGCGAAGGCGACGGTCGGGCGCGTGGTCGTCGCGGCGCCGGTCCCGGACGTCGCGGTCGCGACGCGGCTCGACGCGGCGGTCCGCGGGAAGAAGAAGGTCCGCCTCGTACACGCCGGCCGGGAGCGGCTCGTCTGGCCGCTGGCGCGCGCGCTGCACCATGGTCACTGGTACCTGCTGGCGGTCGACGAGGGGAAGCGGGAGCGGCGCCTCTTCCGGCTCGATCGCGTCGAGCAGGTGGAGGTGACGGCGGAGGCGTTCCTGCCGCGGCCTTCGGATCTGCGCGCGCGGCTGTCGCGGCCGTCGCTCTACGAGCCGGGCGAGGCGTCGCGCACGCTGCGTGTCACGCTGCGGCCGGGCCCGCTCGCGGCGCCCGCGGTCGCGCGGTCGATGGGCTTCACGGAGGTCTCGAGCACCCGCGCGGACGGGGGCGTCGCGACGGCGCGGATCGAAGGCAGCAGCTGGGGCGCGTCGCTCGTGCTCTCGCTCGCGGGCGCAGGTGTGGCACAGGCACCGGCAGACGTGCGCGAGCGGATCCGCGCGGCGGCCGAGGCCTGCGCGGAGCGGCACGCGTAGGGGCGGCTACCCGCCGAGCTTCTCGCCGATCAGCGTGTCGAGCTCGTCGCGGTCCTTGCGGCTGGGCTGGCCCTCCTTGACGACGGGCTTGGTCGCGGGCTTGCCGGCTGGCTTCGCCGCGGCGACCTTCGGCTCTGCGCGCGCGAGCCCGGCCTTGCTCGGCGCGCGGGCCGGACGCGCCGGCGCCTCGTAGCGGCTGCGTACGTGCTCGGCGAGCGTCCGGCCTTCGATCGGGATGCTCACGGCGGCGACGCCGGAGCCGATCGAGAGCAGCACCAACCCGAAGACCGTCAGGACACGGACCATGACCTACCTCCACCTACATCATCGTCGGGCGGGACGGCACGTCCAGTTTCCGGCCTGCTTTCCGCGCCCCGCGCCGTGCACTACGTTGGCCGGCGATGAAGGAGCTGCCGACGATCGAGGCGCTGATCGCGCGGGCGAAGGCGGCCGCGGTGGCGCCCGCGCCCTTCACGGCGGAGGCGTGCGAGGCGCTGCGCCGGGCGGTCGCCGAGCTCGCGACGGACCTCGGAGATCTCGCGCCGATCCCGCGGGCCGACGAGCCCCAGCGGGAGGCCGCGGCGTCGCTGCTGCCGCGCGCGGAGGCGCTGCTCACGCGGCTCTTCGGGACCACGCCCGGCACGCCCGCAGAAGCAGAGCTGCACGACGAGCTGCGGCTCGCGACGGAGGCGCTCGCCGGCGCGATCGTCTCGACCGCGCGCGGCGAGGCGTCGGCGCTCGCGCGGATCGATCGGGCGCGGGCCCAGGCGCGGGACGCGACGCAGCGGGCGCGACCGTGGGCGCCGGTCGAGCGCAACGCGCAGGTCTGGGATCCGGACGTCGCGACCTCGCGGTACGACGGCCGCGAAGGCGAGACCGCCACGTGGCAGCTGGTCTGTCCGACCTCGACGTGCCGCGCGCCGTCGCCGTTCGAGGTGTCGCTGCGCCGGAGCGAGCAGAGCTTCACGTGCCCCCGCTGCGGCCGGCCGTTCGACGCCTACCTCGGCGAGGCGCGGCGGCTGACGACCGAGACGAGCGGCGCGGTCGTGCGCTACCGGCTCGCGTGCGTCGACGTCGACGGCCTCGAGCGCGAGCTGCGGTTCGAGGACGCCTCGGGGCAGCGCTTCCACGTCGCGCCCGCGGACGGGATCGTCGCGCTCTCCACCGCGGACGGCGCGCTGCGGGCGATCCACGACCTCTCGACCGGCGGCCACCTCTGGCTCGTCCCGAAGAGCGCCTGCTTCATCGCGACCGCGGTCTTCGGGCCCGAGGCGCCCGAGCTCGAGGGCCTGCGCGCGATCCGCGACGGCGTGCTCGCGAGGAGCGGCCCCGGTCGGCGAATCGTGCGCCTCTACTACCGGCTCTCTCCGGAGGCGGCGCGCCAGCTCGGCGGCCGCCCGCTGGCCCGCGCGATCGTGCGGAACCTGCTGCGCCCCGCGGCGTATGCAGGGCGCTGGTGGACGAACGGAGAGGGCGACGCGTGAGCCTGCGGGCGGATCTGGCGATGGCAGGGGCGGTGCTCGTGCGGCCGCGCGACGGGCTCCCGCGGATGGCCCGCGTCGGCGCGCCGTTCGGCTGGCTCCTGCTCTTCGGCCTGCTGGCGTGGGGGCTCGCGAGGCCCGACGCCGTCGCGCGCGCCGCGGGGCAGGGGACGATCTCCGCGCTCGCCGCGCTCGGCGCCGTCGCGCGCCAGGCCGCGCTCTTCTTCGGGCCCGAGCTCGCGGTGCTCGCGGCGCTCGGCGTCGGGCTCTCGCAGGTCGTGAAGCGACGCGGGGTGCGCCTGCGCGATCCGGCCGGCGCTGCGATGTGGACGCTCGCGCCGGGGCTGTTCCTGCTCGGGGCGGCCGGCGCGCTCGAGCGGATCTTCCCGTCGCTGCCGCCGCTCGGACCGATGCGCGCCCTCTCGCTGCCCGCTGCGCTGGCCGCGCTTCCCCTGTACGTTCCCGCGCTCTCGCTCTTCGCCCTCTGGGCGCGGCACGAGCTGCGCGCGGCCGCCCCGGCCGGCGATGAGCCCGACGTGAGCGAGGTCCCGACCGATCGCGCGACCTCGATCGT
>CAYHCR010000166.1:0-7167 GCA_964354895.1 uncultured Myxococcales bacterium
GGCCCGAGCAGCTCGCGCAGCGTGGCCTTGCTGTCGTCGAGGAAGCCGTTGTCCCGCATCCACTCATCCGCGTACATCTTGGAGATGTAGGCGCGGCCACCGTCGGCGAGGATGACGACGATCGTCTTGCCCTTGCCCATCTCTTTTGCGAGCTGGCAGGCGACCGCGACGGCGCCGCCGGCCGAGCCGCCCGCAAAGATGCCCTCTTCGCGGGCGAGCCGGCGCCCCCACGCGAAGCAGGTCTTGTCGTCGACCTGGCGCACGTCGTCCATCACGCCGAGCTCCATGGCCCCGCAGACCATGTCTTCGCCGATGCCCTCGACCTTGTAGACGTGCGGCTCGACCGGCTTTCCGGTGTGAAACATCGAGTGGTAGATGCTGCCGATCGGGTCGACGCCGACGTTCCTGATCGCCGGGTTCTTCTCCTTGAGGAACTTGCCGGCGCCGCTCATCGTGCCGCCCGTGCCGATGCCGGCGACGAAGGCGTCGATCTTCCCGTCCGTCTGCCGCCAGAGCTCCGGGCCCGTCGAGACGTAGTGCGCCTCGATGTTGTCCGCGGAGTGATACTGGTTCACGTAGAAGGAATTGGGCGTCTCGCGGGCGATGCGTTTGGCCGTCTCGTAGTAGGAGTCCGGCGAGTCGGCGGGCACGTTCGTGGGCGTCACGATGACCTCGGCGCCGAGGCCCTTGAGCGTGTCGACCTTCTCCTTGGACATCTTGTCCGGCATCGTGAAGACGCACTTATAGCCGCGCACCGCGGCGACGACGGCGAGCGCGGCGCCGGTGTTGCCGGAGGTGTTCTCGACGATCGTCCCGCCCGGCTTGAGGCGGCCGTCCTTCTCCGCCTTGTCGACGATGTGGATCGCCATGCGGTCCTTGATGGCGCCGCCGGGGTTCATGAACTCGCACTTCACGAGGACGGTCGCGTCGTCGGGGCCCACGAGGCGGTTGAGCTTCACGAGCGGCGTCTCGCCGACGGCCTGCAGGATGTTCTCGAGGACCTTCACGGTCGCCTCCGGGCAACGGGGATTGCGCGCCCTGTAGCGCACGCGAGGCGGCCGTTCAACCTCGTCCCCTCCACAGGGGCCGGGGCGGCGTCCGTGATAAACGCGAAGCCATGGCCGACGCTCCCAACGATCTGCTCGTCTCCCATGCTGCGCGCGCCGCCGGCGTCCCGCCGGTGGGCTTCGTCGTCACGAAGCTCAAGGGCGACGCGAGCAACCGCTCCTACTTCCGGGTCGCGCGCCCGGGAGGCCCCTCGCACGTGCTGATGGTGATGCCGCGGGAGGTGAAGAGCGAAGAGAAGACCAAGGGCGATCCGCCGAAGGAATTGCCCTTCGTGAACGTGCACCGCTACCTCGAGAAGCTCTCGGTGCGCGTGCCGAAGATCTTCGCCTACGACGAGTCCGCGGGGATCATGGTCCTCGAAGATCTCGGGGACGTGACCTTCGAGGCGGGGCTCTCCCAGGGCACGGATCCTGCGGCGCGGCGCGAGGCGCTCTATGCCCGCGCGGTGGATCTGCTGGCGCAGACGCGCGCCCGGGCGGACGCGCGGCCGGATCCCGACTGCCTCGCGGCGAGCCGCGCCTTCGACTTCGATCTCTATCGCTGGGAGTTCGATCACTTCCTCGAGTGGGGCCTGCAGGCCCGCCATGGCGTCACGCTCGCGGGCGACCACGCGCAGACCGTCGGGGAGCTCGGGGACCAGCTCTGCCAGCGGCTCGCGGAGCTCCCGCGCGGCTTCACGCACCGTGACTGGCAGTCGCGCAACCTGATGCTGCTGCCGGGCGACGAGCTCGTCGTCATCGACTTCCAGGACGCGCTGCAGGGGCCGCGGCAGTACGACCTCGTGGCGCTGCTGCGCGACTCGTACGTCGAGCTGCCGATCGAGTTCGTCGAGAAGATGGTGCGCAGGTATCTGGTCAGCCTCGCCGCGGCCGGCGGCCCCATCCTCGACGACGCGCGATTTCTGGCTGACTTTCACCTGCTCACGGTGCAGCGCAAGCTCAAGGACGCCGGCCGCTTCGTCTTCATCGATCGCGTGAAGAAGAACGCCTCGTTCCTGCCCTACATCCCGGCGTCGCTGCGCTACGTGAAGGAGGCGCTGCTGCGCCGGTCCGAGCTCGGGGAGCTGCACCGGATCCTGGCGGACCACGTGCCGGAGCTCGCTTGATCGCGTTCGTCCTGGCCGCGGGGCTGGGGACGAGGCTGCGGCCGCGCACGCTCGGGACGGCCAAGCCGGCGCTGCCGCTGCTCGGCGCCTCGTTGCTGGAGGTGAACCTCCGGCAGGCGCGTCGGGCAGGTGTGCGGGAGGTCGTCGTCAACGCGGCGCACCTGCCGCACACGGTGATCGCGGTGGCGCGCGAGGCGTGTGAGCGGCTCGAGCTGCTCTTGCACCTGTCGATCGAGGCGGGCGCGCCGCGTGGGACGGGCGGGGCGCTGGTGCAGGCGCGGCCGCTGCTCGATCGCGGCGAGCCGTTCCTGCTGCTCAACGGCGACACGCTGGTGGACGTGGACGTGCGGGCGCTGGTGGCGGCGCATGGGTCGAGCGGCGCGGTGACGACGCTCGCGGTGCGGCGGTTCCCGGAGGGCGCGCCGTATACGCCGGTCGAGGTCGACGCGTCGGGGCGGCTGCTGCGGCTGGGCGGAAAAGGTGTGCCGGGGCTCGCGGCGGCGTCGCGGCTGTTCGTGGGCGTGCACGTGTTGTCTCCGGCGATCTTCGAGGTGCTGCCGAAGGAGGGCGCGCCTTGTGTGAACCGCGACGGGCACCTGGCGCTCGTGGCGCGGGGCGACCTCGTGCAGACGTTTCTGGATGAGGGACGCATCTTCCACGACGTCGGGACGCCGGAGCGCTACGTCGAGGCGAACCTGGCGGCGCTCGACGGGACGCTGGGGCCGGTGCTCTCGGAGGGGGTCTTCGGGGCGGCGGTGGCTCGGGCGGAGGGTGTGTGGGTTGATCCGACGGCGGTGATCGCGTCGGGGGCGCAGCTGCGCGCGCCGTGTTTCGTGGGCGCGCGCGCGCAGGTCGGCGCTTCGGCGAGGCTCGGGCCGCGCGGCGTGGTGCTGGCGGGGGCATCGCTCTCCGGCGAGCTGCGGGACGGGGCGATCGGGCCGGGGTAGGGCGGGGCTCTCCGCCGTTTCCGTCTCTGCCCCTGTCTCTGACGCTGTCTCTGACGCTGTCTCTGACGCTGACGCCGGCCGCGCATGGTAGCGATTCCGACCGACGGCGCCCGACGCCGGCCCGGGGACCCCGCCCGCCGCCGCAGTCCCCCCCGCTGGGCTCAGACGCGCAGCGGGATGCGGAGGAGGCTGGGAGTCCGAGACAGACACGACTTCGCCGCGAGGGGACTGCGGACGCCGGGCTTCCCCGTGCCTCCGCTGGGCGCTGCTCGGGGCTACAAGCGTCAACGCCCGCCTCGAACCGCGGGCGCTCGACCGGCGTGGCCTCGCGCCCACCGGCACTCGATCCGACGAGCGGCGCGACGGGCCAGTCGATGCTGGTGGCGCTACCGGTCCGGAGGGGGCGATCGCGCTCGGCGAGATCGAACGGCCGCGGTTCCGGGCGAGCGGCTACGTTCCCAGCGACGGCTCCGCATCGATCAGCATGTCCTCGTGATCGAACGCCAGGTCCTCGCCCCGGAGTTCGGCCACCGAAACAAACCGCGCGTCGCCAGCGTCCTCGCTGCATCGCAGCAGTTGCGTCCCCGATCCCAGCCGGCAGAGGTAGGCATCCGAGATGACCCGGCCCCGGGGGTCCCGCCCTGCTGCGTCGTACCGACGCAACTTCCTCGTGACGACGATATCCAGGTTGGTCTCGTCCTTGACCGCGCGCACCAGGGCCACCGTCGGGGACTCTCCGTGCGCCACCAGCGTGCCCGGGAAGCCCCGCCGTCCTCTGCACGGGGGGCTGCGTCGCGTGATCACGAGCACGCGCCCGTCCGCGTCGACGATGATCGCATCGGCGGCGAACTGGGGGCGCGCCTCGGCGCGGGACTCGAGGCGGAGGCGAATTCTGCCTGCCAGGGCGAGCACGAGCACGACGAACAGGATGGCGGAGAAGGCGCCGTTGACGATCGAGGCGAAGAGCGCGCCCTCGTTCACGCTCGCGGCGGTGCCGAGCAGCAGGGCGGCGAAGTCCGCGAAGACGCCCAGGCTGAAGAGGGTGTTGAGCGTGTTGAGGCGGCGCTCGGTGCGCTCCTGGTTTTCGGCCTCCTTGCGCTGGTACAGGCGCTGGAGGTCGTCGTGCAGCGTGTCGAACTTCTCGGAGATCCTCCCGAAGATGCCCGTCGGCGTGAGGTTGAACTCCGACAACAGGTGGCGCAGGACGGCCGAGTAGTGCTGACGCTTGTTGCTGTCGAGCTCGTTGTAGATCTCGCTCATCTTCATCTGCAGGGCGCTTCGAATCTGCCGCAGATTCCGGAGCTTGGTCTCGATGACCCCCAGGTCCAGGAAGGTCTCCTGCGCCTGCCGCAGGGACAGAATGTCCAAGGATTCGTTGATCGAGAGCATCGCGAAGTGAATCGCGCGGAGCTGCGCGGTCGGCGCGACTACGAGCGGCCTCATGTACGAGTCGAAGAAGCGACGCATGTTGTCCGGGGCGAGGTACAGCAGGCCGGAGTTCTTGCGGATGAGGTGCAGCTCCGACAGCCGGTTCGACAGGTTTCCTTCCACGCGACGGTCGTACAGCTCTTCCGTGTAGTCGTTCCACGACCCGGAGTACACGTCCGTCTAGGCGCCGATCGCGCGCTTGTGCAGCGTGATGTTCTCTCCGGTCCACGGCGGCGCCTCGGGACGCACGTCGTCGGTGACGACGAACACGAAGATGGGACTCGTGGTGTCCAGACGTACGGCGCTGTTCGCCTTGAGGGCGGCGCACCGGCGCAGCAACTCGGCGGCTATCGTCGGCGGCTGCTGCACGAGGACCGGAGCGATCCCCGCGCGCTTCTCGGGCTCCGTAGAGAAGTATTCGACCTCGAACTCGAAGTAGCCCAGCTTGTTGTATGCCAACCCCGTGTTCTCATCGTGGTACGGGAAGCCGTCGACATAGGGATTCCACGACCCCCGCACCGTGACGGAGCTCGTCATGGCGACGACCTGCTCCACCAGCGCGGGGTTCCACGCGAGGCGGGGGTGGTCCGCGGCGGTGAGGGACCGGAGCTTGTCTCCGATGAGCGTCGCCAGCTCGGACGCCTTGGCGTACGCATCCACGGCCGACGAGTCGACGAGCGCGGAGACGCACCAGAGCTCGCGCATGGGGACGAACTAAACGGGGTTCATGGGCCCGGGAAGATAGTCGATCCGGCGCGGCCGCGCAGCCGAACGAGACGTTCGTGACTCCGCCGAAGGACGCCATCGCCGGCGAGGTCGACGAGCATCCATCGAGTGACCGTCCGCCCGACCGCCCTCCACTCCGCGCTTGAACGCCGCCGCCGCCCTGGCGACGTCGCTCGTCTCCCCGAAGCGGAGGCGACGAGCTGGCGAGCTGCGGACAGGAACGCAGGACCAACGATGAGGCGCGCCGCGTTCCGGACGACTGCGAGCGCATCGGCCTGAGCGTCGAGGCGTTCGCTCGGCAGCGCGGGATGCGCAGCAAGCGGCTCCTCCGTTGGCGCACCCGCCTCGGTCTTCCCAGGATCACGCGCGGTCGAAGGCCCGCGCCGCCGCGCTTCCCGCCGGAGATTGGGCTGCCCGCGCCGCGGACGAGCGGCCTGATGTACCGCGAGCCCGGCCACCAGCCCCTGCTTCGCCCCGGCCTCCCGCGTACCGCCCGCCGCGCTCAGGCACCCTGCCCGGACGCGCTGGGCGATCGCAGAGATCCCGTCGTGCGGTCAGCCGGTGCCGACGTTGCTCGTCATGGGCGAGTTCCGCTTCTCCTCCTCCTTCGGCGTCGAGGAGACCGAGCTTCCCTGCGTACCCGTCGAGGTCGGCGACGGGCACGCCAGGTTCTGGCTCCAGCCGGTGACGGTCGCCGAGGTGCGACGCACGAAGCAGCAGTACATCAGGCGATCCAGAGTACATGTCGAGGAGCACGAGGCGCTCTTCCTGGAGAGCGCGCGCGAGCCCTTTGGCAACTGGCGAACGCGAGAACTCCGCGGCTGCTTCTGACGCTGTCTCTGACGCTGTCTCTGGCGCTGTCTCTGGCGCTGTCTCTGGCGCTGTCTCTGACGCAGTCTCTGACGCAGTCTCTGACGCTGTCTCTGACGCTGCCCGCGGAATGTATCGTCGCGGACCGACCGCGCCCGACTCCGGCCCGGGGACCCCGCCCGCCGCCGCAGTCCCCTGCTTGCTCAGACGCGCAGAGCTGCATGGGTGCATGCTCGCGAGTCGGTAACCGACACGACTTCGCCGCAGGGGACTGCGGACGCCGGGCTTCCCCGTGCCTCCGCTGGGCGCTGTGTGGGCGACAAGCCGTGGGGTGTCCGAGGCGGAAGGGAAGCCCGGCAGGCGGGGCCCGTCTCCGAGCCCCGCCCGCCCCGCGCTCACCGCGTGAGCCCGTGCAGCACCGCCGCGACCTCGTCCAGCTCCCCCCAGGCCAGCGCGACGTCCTCCTTGCCGAGGTACCCGAGCCCCGCCGCCAGCCGCAACGCCGCCTTGGCCTCCCGAGCGCTGCCCGCCGCGCTCAGGTACCGCTGCCTGCGGTGCCCGCCCCGAGTCCCGGAGCCCTCCTCGAGGTTGAGCACCACGCTGACTGCCGCCCGCTTGAGCTGGTCCGCAAGGTTCCGATCCCGCGCCTCAATCCGCTCCATCACCGCGCCGATCCGCTCCACCGCCGTGAACGCCTTCTCCGAAACGCGCAACATGCTGACTCTCCGCTCTGCCGCCTTTGCGCACCCTGCGTGGGTGGCGCTCGCGACCCCGCGGAGCACCGCCGCACGGAGGCATCCGCAAGGCTCGCCGTCGCGAAGCGGCGGCGACCGCGTAGCGAAGCGAAGCGGCTGCGGCCTTGCGGGTGCTGAGTACGGCGGTAGAATTCCGCATCCCAGCGAGCGCCATCCCAGTCCGGTCACGCCCCCGCTCTTCAGCGCCGCCACTGACGCTGACGCTGCCGCTCACGCTGACGCTGTCGCCGCCGCTGTCGCCGCCGCCGCCGCCGCCGCCGCCGCCGCCCTACGCCGGCCGATCCGTCCGCAACTCCGGCCACGCTTCGAGCGCCTCCTCCTCGCTCCG
>CAYHCR010000167.1:0-7159 GCA_964354895.1 uncultured Myxococcales bacterium
GAGAAGATCGTCGACGGGGACGTCGATGACTTCGCGAGGTTCAATCAGAAGCGCGACGGGTGACGGTCCCGAACCTCGTCACCTTCGTTCGGCTGCTGCTCGTGCCGGTCTTCGTCGGGCTCTTCGGAGCCGGGAGGCCGGCATCGGCGTTCTGGGTCTTCCTGACGGCCGCGGTGCTTGACTCCGTCGACGGCGCGCTCGCGCGGCTGCTTCGGCAGCACAGCCGGCTCGGCGCCGTGCTCGACCCGCTCGCCGACAAGTTGCTCGTGCTCGCCGCGATCGGCGTGCTCGCGCTCCGGGGCGCGCTGCCGTGGGCCTTCGTCGCGCTCGTGCTCCTGCGGGACGTCGTCGTGGTCGCGCTGGCGCTCGCGGCACGGTTGGGCTGGCTGCGGCTCGACGCGCGGCCCTCTCTCTTCGGCAAGTACGCGAGCTTCGCGCTCTTCACGACGCTGTCGATCCGGCTGATCGAGGTGGCCTTCGGCGACGCGACGCCCGCCCGTTGGTACGTCGGCGCACCCGGTGCCCTGGCCGCGATCCTGCTCATCGCGGCGACCGCCGAGTATCTGTACCGCGCCCTCCGGCCCGCCGAGTTGGCGTAGGCTCCCGCCGCACTGGAGTCCACCATCGGAAAGCGATCCCGCGAGCGCCGCGCTGCTCCCCCCGACGCGGCGCCAACGCCCTCGACCCTCTCGCTGTCCCCGACGGGCAACCGCTGGGCGCGGCTCGCGCCCACGGTGCGCGCGGATCTCACGTGGGCCTCCTTCGTCGTGGCGGGGTTGGTCGCGGTCGGCGGGCTGCTCGCGACGCTGCGGGGCGTGACCATCCCGGTCCTCGTCGCGCTCGGCCTCGCCTACGTGCTCGACCCGATCGTCGACCGCCTCGAGCGGCGCGGGTGGTCGCGGACTCGGTCGATCCTGGTGCTCGGTGGCGGGCTGCTGCTCTCCGCGGGCGGCGCGCTCGCGCTCGTCGTCCCTGCGACGCTCCGCCAGGCGACGCGGCTGCCCGGCTACCTGCGCGATCTCTCCGCGCGGGCCGTGCCGCTCGCGGAGTCTCTGCTCGGCCGCGAGCTGCCGACGGACGTGAAGTCGATCGGCGCGGAGCTCTCGGCGAACGCGGCCGACCTCGCGAGCCAGGCGGGCCCGGCGGTCGGGCAGTTCCTGCTCAAGGCGGCGGGCGGGACCGCGTCCCTGGTCGGGACGGTGGGCGGGCTCGCGCTCGTGCCGCTGTTCCTGTTCTATTTCCTGAGAGACTTCGATCGGCTCAAGGACGACGCCGCAGAGCTGCTCCCCGCCGCCTCTCGCGCGCAGATCCGCAGTCGGTTCTCCGAGACCGACGACGTGCTCGCGGCGTTCGTGCGCGGCCAGCTCACGGTCGCTGCGATCCTCGGCACGATCTACGCGACCGGCCTGACGATCTCGGGCGTCAAGCTCGGCCTCGCGATCGGCCTGCTCGCAGGCCTCGCGTCCCTCGTGCCGGTGGCCGGCGTCGTCGTCGGCGTCTCGCTCACCGCCGTCGCGATCATCGTCGACTGGCATGACGGCTCGCACCTGACTGCCATCGGCGCCGCGATCACGTTCGTCGTGGGGCAGGGCCTCGAGGGCAGCGTGATCACGCCGCGCATCGTCGGCGAGAAGGTCGGGCTGTCGCCGGTGGCGGTGATGATCGCGGTGCTCGCGTTCGGCGAGCTCTTCGGCCTCGCCGGCATGCTGTTCGCCGTGCCGCTGGCGGCCGTGCTCAAGGTCGTCGCGCGCGTCCTGCTCGGCCACTACCGGGGCAGCGGGCTCTTCCGGGGCCCTGCGTGATCCGGCTCGTCGCGGCGGCGCTGCTGCTGGCGACCCCGCGGGTCCCGCCCCTCGATGGGCCGGGGAGCGGGCCGGGCGGGGTGCTGGGGCCAGGGACCGTGATCGTGCTCGAGGTGCCGGAGGAGAGCCCTGCCGAGAGACTGCTCGAGCTCGGCGCGGCGCCGAACGTGATCGTGCGGCTGCGTCCGGCGGCGAACACCCTCACCGAGGCTGAGCTCGCGGTCGCGCGGCGGCTCCCGCGAGCGCAGGTCCGACTGGTCGCGCCGCTGCTGGAGGCGCACCTGACGGCGCTCGAGCGCGCCCCGAGGCTGGAGGTCGTGCTCGACGCGCGCGCGGACGGACTCGACGACGCGACCGCCCGCCGGCTCGCGCGGCTCGGGCCGAGGCGCCTGGAGCTCTGGCTGGACGCGCGGGCCCGCGACGCCGCCGGGGACGTCGCGAAGTTGCGCGGCGTGCGCGCGCCGGTCGTGGTGATCGATTTTGGCCGCCGCGCGCCCGGGCCCGCAGAGCTGCTCGAGCTGCGGCGGCTTCGCGGCGAGCTCGTCGTGCGGCTCGACGCAGGCGCGCCCGCGGAGGGCGCGCGGCTCGCTCGCGGGCTCGGGATCCCGGTCGAGCTCGACGCGGCCGCGACGGCGCCGGCCCCGGCGCTCGCGGCGGAGTTGCGCGCGCTCGGTGGGCCCCAGCGGCTCGCGGCGCCCTGGGATGCGGCGGCCGAGGCGCTCGAGCGGCTCGGCGCGCGGGTCGCGCTCCGTGAGCTCCTCCTGTCGTTCCCGGCGCCGCCGGCGGCGCAGACCGGGACGAGGCTGCGCGCCCTCGTGGCAGGGGCGGGCGGCGACGCTCGTTGAGGCTTGACAGATCGGCCCTCTTTCCCTACAACGCGCGGGCTCTCGGAGGCCACCCGTGGCCGATGAGGGGTTGATGGGCCGTAGCTCAGTTGGTAGAGCACCACCTTGACACGGTGGGGGTCACTGGTTCGAGTCCAGCCGGCCCAACCAGGCGAAGAACCCGCGCGCGGGGCTGCCGGAGACGGTCGCCCCGCGCGTGTTTTTTGGGCCCCCCTCGCAAGGGGGGCCACGGAGGCGCCCGTGAGCGACGTCGTCAACGTGAGCCTGCCCGACGGCAGCGCGAAGCAGGTCGCCCGCGGCACGACGATCCACGACTTCGTCCGGACGCAGATCGGCGCCGGGCTCGCGAAGGCCGCCGTCTTCGCCCGACTCGGCGACGAGGACGTCGATCTCTCCCGCCCGCTCGACGCTGACGCAAAACTGCGTATCTTCACGACGCGGGATCCGGAGGCGCTCGAGGTCGCGCGCCACGACGCCGCGCACGTCGTCGCGTCGGTCGTCCAGCGCCTCTTCCCTGGCACGCAGGTCACCATCGGCCCGGTGATCGAGGATGGTTTTTACTACGACTTCTTCCGCGAGACGGCCTTCACGCCGGACGATCTGCAGAAGATCGAGCTGGCGACGAACGAGCTCATCGCGAAGGACCTCCCGTTCGTCCGCAGGGAAGTGACGAAGGACGAGGCGGTCGCGCTCTTCGGCGGGCTCGGCGAGACCTTCAAGCTCGAGATCATCGAGGACATCTTCCAGAAGGGCGCGAAGGCCCTGACGCTCTACAGCCACGGTGACTGGACGGACTTCTGCCTCGGGCCGCACGGGCCGGGCACGGCGCGCATCGGGGTCGTGAAGCTCACGAGCGTCGCGGGCGCCTACTGGCGGGGCAACCCCAAGAACCCGATGCTGCAGCGGATCTACGGCACCGCGTTCTTCGACAAGAAGGCGCTCGACCAGCACCTCTCGCGGCTCGAAGAGGCGAAGAAGCGGGATCATCGGCGGCTCGGGAAGGAGCTCGATCTCTTCCACTTCTTCCCGATCGCGCCAGGCGCGGCGTTCTGGACGCACAAGGGCACGCGGCTCTACCACGTGCTCGGCGACGCGATGCGCCGGCTGATGCTCCGCAGCGACTACGAGGAGATCAAGACGCCGCTCCTCTACAACACGGCGCTCTGGGAGCAGTCGGGCCACTGGGGCAAGTACAAAGAGAACATGTTCCTCGTGCTCGACAACGAGTCGCAGGAGCACGACTTCTCGCTCAAGCCGATGAACTGCCCGTCGCACCACGTCTTCTTCGGCAGCCGGCGCCGCAGCTACCGCGAGCTGCCGCTGCGGTACCACACGCAGGACGTGCTGCACCGCAACGAGGCCGCGGGCGCGCTCTCCGGCCTCACGCGCCTGCGGCAGTTCCAGCAGGATGACGCACACATTTACCTCGCCGAGGCGCAGATCGCCGACGAAGTGCAGCGGCTCGTCTCGTTCGTCGACAAGGTCTACGCCGCCTTCGGGCTGACCTACACGGCCAAGTTCGCGACGCGGCCCGAGCAGCGGATCGGCGACGACGCGATGTGGGATCGCGCGGAGGGCGCGCTGAAGGCCGCGCTCGAGAAGACGAAGCTCGCGTACGAGCTCAAGCCGGGGGACGGCGCCTTCTACGGGCCGAAGATCGACTTCGACGTCTCCGACTCGATCGGCCGCAAGTGGCAGCTCGGCACGATTCAGCTCGACTACGCGGCGCCCGAACGGTTCGATCTGAGCTACACCGGCGACGACAACCAGTCGCACCGGCCGGTGGTCATCCATCGCGCGATCTTCGGCTCGTTCGAGCGCTTCATCGCGATCTGCATCGAGCACTACGCGGGCGCCTTCCCGGCGTGGCTGGCGCCCGTCCAGGCGCGCATCGTCACCGTGACCGACCGCCAGCACGACTGGGCGATGGAGGTGAAGGAGCGGCTCCTGGACGCCGACGTGCGCGTCGAGCTCGATGAGCGCAACGAGAAGCTCGGCGCGAAGATCCGCGACGCGCAGATGGAGAAGATCCCCTTCACCCTCGTCATCGGGGACAACGAGGTCGAAGCGAAGGGGGTGGCGCCGCGGAGGTACGGCGGCGCGGACCTCAAGACCATGCCGCTGGAGGCAGCGGTCGAGCTGCTCGTGAAGGAGGGCCGGGTGCCCTTCTTGGAGCGTTCGTCGACGTAGGTTGACTTTGGTCGCGGGATCCCTATCCTGCGCCATTCTTCGCGACCTGTGGCGGTCGCTCGCTCGGAGACACTCCCATTCGCGACGCAAGAACGAACCGCCGGATCAAGGCGCGTGAAGTCCGACTGCTCGGTGCCGAAGGCGAGCAGCTCGGCGTGCTGACGATCGAAGCCGCGCTTCAGAAGGCGCAGGAGTCGGGCATGGATCTCGTCGAGATCAGCCCGATGGCCAAGCCGCCTGTCTGCAAGCTGATGGACTACGGCAAGTTCAAGTACGAGGCGAAGAAGAAGGCCTCGGAGGCGAAGAAGAAGCAGGTCGTGGTGCACCTCAAGGAGGTCAAGCTCCGTCCCAAGACGGAGGACCACGACTACGACACCAAGGTGAAGAACGTGCGGCGCTTCCTCGAAGAGGGGAACAAGGCGCGCATCACGATCATGTTCCGCGGCCGCGAGATCACCCACAAGGAGATCGGCCAGAAGATCCTCCAGGAGGTCGTGGAGGATGTGAAGGGCGTGGGCGTGATCGAGCAGGCGCCTCGGCTGGAGGGGCGCCAGATGTTCATGATCCTGTCGCCCGATCCGAAGTACCTGGCGAAGATGCGCGAGCAGCAGCGCCAGCAGGAGCACGAGGCGAAGGCGGAAGAGCGGAAGAAGTTGAAGGCGGAGGAGGCGGCGGGTCGCGCGGCTGCGGGGGCGGAGACGCCTGCCGTGGTCGACGAGCTGCCGACGCCTGTCGCTGCGCCGGCCGTCGAGGCCGCGCCGGAAGAGGCCCCGAAGGCCTGAGAAGAGAGAGCGCTGCGATGCCGAAGATGAAGACGAACAGCGCCGCGAAGAAGCGCTTTCGGGTCAACAAGAAGGGCACCGTGAAGTACCGCCAGTCGTTCGGGCGGCACAACTTCACGTCGAAGTCGCCCGCCCGGAAGCGGCAGAACCGCGGCACGAGCACCCTGGTCCGCCAGGATGCGAAGAAGGTCGTCAGGGAGCTCTTCCCGTACGGCTCGAACCTCTGAGTCGGTCGGGTTGAAGCAGTCCGCCGGCCCGCGTGGGCCGGATCACAAGTGGGTGGCGCCAGTCCACCCCTCGCGTCGGAGGGCCTGCGGGCCGAGCCGGGGCGGCAGAAGGAGCAGCTAGATGCGAGTGAAGAAGGGCTTCAAAGCGCGGCGCCGTCGCAACCGGGTCCTCAAGCGGGCGAAGGGCTTCCGGGGCCGCCGAAAGAATTGTTTCAAGCGCGCGAACCAGGCCGTCGAGCGGGCGATGGACTTCGCCACGCGCGATCGCCGGCAGAAGAAGCGCGACTTCCGCCGCCTCTGGATCGTCCGCATCAACGCGGCCGCTCGCCAGAACGGCACGACCTACTCGAAGCTGATCGCGGCGCTGACCAAGGTCGGCGCGATCATCGACCGCAAGGTCCTCGCCGAGATCGCGCTCGCCGACCCCAAGGGGTTCACGGCGATCGCGAGCGTGGCGAACGCCTGACGGAAGCCGGTCGGTAGATCTGCAGCACCGACGGCGGCTCCCGACAGGCGGGGGCCGCCGTTTCGTTTCCGGCAGGACGCGGGAAGGGCGCAGCGATGACGGACGTGACGATCGACGACGAGAAGCGCGCGGAGCTGGCGGCCACGCTGGCGGCGGCGCTCGCGGACATCGAGGCCGCCGGCGACGAGCGGGCCATCGAGCTCGCGCGCGTGGGCTGGCTGGGCAAGAGCGGCAGGGTCTCGCTGCTCCGCAGGAACATCGGGAAGCTGCCGCCGGCGCAGAAGCCGCTGTACGGCGAGGCCGTGAACGCCGTCATCGCCGCGGTCGAGGCGTCCCTGCTGGCGCGGGGCGGGGCGCTCGCACGCGCGAAGCTGGAGGCAGAGCTGTCCGGGCCGAAGCTCGACGTGACGCTCCCGGGCCGGGCGGTCGTGCGCGGGCGCCGCCACCCCGTCAGCCGGACGCTCGACGACATGGTCTCGATCTTCCAGCGCATGGGCTTTGCGGTCGCGTCGGGGCCGGAGCTCGAGCTCGATTTCTACAATTTCGAGGCGCTCGCGGTGCCCAAGGATCACCCCGCGCGTGACATGCAGGACACGTTCTACGTGGACGAGTCGGCCCTGCCGGCGGGCGCGGTGCCGCCGGGCGAGCTGCTGCTGCGGACCCACACGAGCCCGGTGCAGATCCGCACGATGCTGGGCCAGCGGCCGCCGGTGCGGATCATCGCGCCCGGGCGCGTGTACAGGTGTGACTCCGACCAGACGCACACGCCCCAGTTTCACCAGGTCGAGGGGCTCTACGTCGACACGCGCGTCACCTTCGCGGACCTCAAGGGCACGATCTCGGAGTT
>CAYHCR010000168.1:0-7144 GCA_964354895.1 uncultured Myxococcales bacterium
CGGGGACGACCAGCGGCGGCGGCTCGCTCGAGCCGCCCATGCCGCCCTTCCCGCCCATCCCGCCCATCCCGCCCATCCCGCCCATGCCGCCCATGCCGCCCATGCCGCCCATGCCGCCCATGCCGCCTGCGCCGCCGCGGGCCGCGCCGCCGGCGCCGCCGTGGGCCATGCCGCCCGAGCCGCCGTGCGCCATGCCGCCTTCGCCGCCGTGCGCCATTCCGCCCGCGCCGCCGTGCGCGTGGCCACCGTCGCCACCCGCGCCGCCGTGGGCGTGCTCGCCGCCGGTCCCGCCGGTGCCGCCATCGCCGCCGGTCGCGGTGTCTTCGCCGTCGTCGCAGCCAGCGAGCGCCGCCAGCATCGCCGCGGCGCCGAGCCACGGCAGGAGCTTCTTTCCGATCATGTCGTCCTCCTCCGAATCTGCGGAGTCTTCCCCGAATGAGGGAGCGCGTCGAGATCCTGGCGGTGTCGCGAAACCGTCGGCGCCCCGCCGGGTTCCCGCTTCTCACGACCCCCCGACCGAGGCGAAGCTCCCGCCCTTCGCGCAAGGAGCGCCCGATGAACTGGATCCGCGGCACCGTGACCCGGCAGGCCCACGTCGATCTGCCCGAGGGCACGTGCGAGGAGGAGTACGCCCGCCGCGGCTTCTTCGGCCGGGTGTCACACCTGTATCGGACACGTCCGCCGGTCGAGTGGAGCGAGGTCGAAGGGCCGCTGACGCCGCAGGCGATGGTCGTCACCGAGCTGCCCGGGCTCGGCGGCGACTGGCTCGCGGCGCGCGTGCCGTTCCTGACGAACGCCGACGTGACGCTCTCGATGGCGCGGATCTCGGAAGCCATGCCGTACTTCTTCCGCAACGCGGACGGCGACGAGCTGCTCTTCGTCCACCGCGGCGCGGGCCGTCTCGAGACCGACTTCGGGCCGCTCGACTATCGCGCCGGCGACTACCTCGTGATCCCGCGCGGCACCGTCTACCGGCTCGCGCCGACCGAGCTGACGGACGTGCTCGTCATCGACTCGCGAGACGAAGTGGAGCTGCCGGACAAGGGCGTGCTCGGCAAACATGCGCTCTTCGACCCCGACGTGCTCGACGTGCCCTCGCCCGTGCCGCCGCCCGACGAGCCGGGCCGCACCGCGTGGGAGGTGAAGGTCCTGCGCGGCGGCCAGCTCTCGCGGATCGTCTATCCGTACCACCCGCACAACGTGGTCGGCTGGAAGGGAGATCTCACGGTCTGGCGGATCAACGTGAAGGACATCCGGCCAGTCGCGAGCGAGCGCTACCACCTCCCGCCGACGGCCCACATCACGTTCCTCATGCGCAACGTGGTGATCTGCACGTTCCTGCCGCGACCGCTCGAGGTCGGGGATCCGGGCGCCCTGAAAGTGCCGTTTTTCCACAACAACATCGACTTCGATGAGGTCCTCTTCTACCACTCGGGCGACTTCTTCAGCCGCGCCGGGATCCAGCCCGGCATGGTCACGTTCCACCCGCAGGGCATCCACCACGGGCCGCAGCCGCAGGCCGCCGCAGCGGCGAAGCACAAGACCCGCACCGACGAGGTGGCGGTCATGGTCGACACGCGCCACGCGCTCTCGGTCACCGACGCCGGCCGGAAGGTATGCAATCCGGACTACTGGAAGAGCTGGCAGCCGAAGGGGACCTGACGCGCCCCGGCTTGCTCCGACCCCGCCCGAGCCGCTAACAACACGCCCTCCTGAGGAGAACCCCGATGATCGATCCGAAGAACCCCTGCGGCCTGCGCGGCCTCGCCTTCGCGGAATTCACGCACGACGAGCCGCAGGTGCTCGAGACCCTCTGGCGGAGTTTCGGCTTCTCGCGCGTGCAGCAGCACAAGTCGCTCGCGCTCGATCACTGGCTGCAGGGCGGCATCCACCTGCTGGTCAACCGCGAACCGGGCAGCTTTGCCGCCGACTTCCGGCAGCGCCACGGCCCCTCGATCTCCGCGCTCGGGTTCCAGGTGGAGGACGCCCGCGCCGCCTTCGAGGCCGCCGTCGCCCGCGGCGCGAAGGCCTTCGTCGGAGAGGCGGGGCTCAAGGCGTCGCTGGATGTCCCTGCGATCTACGGCATCGGCGACTGTCTGGTGTACTTCCTCGACGCCGCCTGGAGCTGGGACGCCGAGTTCGTCTCTCACCCGCAGCCGATCGCCGAGACGCCCAAGGGCTTCCTCGTGATCGACCACCTGACGAACAACGTACACAAGGGCACGCTCGACACCTGGTCCAACTACTACAAGCAGATCTTCGGCTTCACCGAGGTCCGCTCCTTCGACATCGACGGCGCGAAGACCGGCCTCTACTCGTACGCGCTGCGCTCGCCGGACGGCTCGTTCTGCATCCCGATCAACGAGGACAAGGGCGGCAAGGGCCAGATCGCGGAGTACCTGCAGCAGTACAAGGGCCCGGGCGTGCAGCACCTCGCCTTCCTCACGTCGGATCTCGTCGCCTCGATGGACGCGATGAAGGGCGCCGTGCCGATGCTCGACATCGACGACGAGTACTACGCGGAGGTCTTCACCCGCGTGCCGAACGTCACCGAAGACAAGGGCAAGCTCCGCAGCCACCAGATCCTGATCGACGGCGATCCCGAGGGCTACCTGCTGCAGATCTTCACGAAGAACGTGGTCGGCCCGATCTTCATCGAGCTGATCCAGCGCAAGAACCACCACTCGTTCGGCGAGGGCAACTTCGGCGCGCTCTTCCGGTCCATCGAGCGCGATCAGGAGAAGCGTGGCGTGATCTGACGAGCAGCTGCGCAGACTCCCGACACGACGAGGCCCCCGCCGCAGGCAACGCGACGGGGGCCTTCTTGCGTCGGAGGCTACGGCAGGTCGAGCCGGTAGAGCCCCGGCGCGCGACCGGAGTCGACCGACGGCAGCGGCGCCTCGGCGACCCAGAGCGTGCGCTCGTCGGCGGAGAGGCGATACACGCCGATCGGATCCATCCATGCGGTCCGACGCCCGCTCGCGAGGTCGAGCGCCTGCAGCGTCCAGAGCTCCGGCTGCTGCGGGCTCAACGTGAACATCAGGAGCTCCGCCGAGCGCGGCGGCCGCCCGAACCAGCTCCACGGGCCGACGTACGGCGAGCTCCAGACGGAGGCGCCGGTCGCGAGGTCCCAGCGCGCGAAGCCCGCCGCGCTCGTGGTGAAGAGCGCGTCGCCCGCCGCATCGACGAAGAGCGGGTCGCGATCGAGCGGCATGACCGTGCGACGCAGATCGGTCGCGCGGACATACACCCGCTCCAGCGAGCCATCGGGGCGCTGCTCGGTGAGGAAGAAGACGGGGCCGAGGCCGTTCCAGGTCCAGGCGTTCGCCGTCGTCGAGACGACGCGGATCGAGGCGTCAGCGACCGAGACGATCTCCACGGTCGTCGGATCCACACTCCTGTCGAAGCGGAAGAGCCAGTCGGCGTCCCACGAGGCGTACTCGAAGGGCTGGGACTCATCGTGGCGCTCGATCTCGAACGCATCGGCGACGCGCCGGGCGCTCACGACCATCGGGGCGCCGGCCATCACCGGCGGGAGCCGGCAGGCGACGACGCGGCCCGCCGAGTGGAGCCGGACGTCGCCGAAGAGGCTGCCGGGGCAGAGCAGGAGCGGCGGCGACGTGCCCTCGAGCCGCATCATGTCGCCCGCGTCGCCGAACGCGCCCGGCGCGCGGTTCGCAAAGTAATAGAGGCTGCCGTCGCCAAACGCTTGGAGCGCGATCTGGCCCCACGGGTAGGTCGCTGCGTCATCGACGACCCGCTGGAGGCCGCCTCCCTGCGCGTCGAGGCGGCCGATCGCCGGGTCACCGAGGCCGTCCGAGTAGGCCATCCAGAAATAGGACGAGCCCACCGGGCCGTCGTGCACCTCGAGCACCTGCCGGTCCGAGACACCGAGCGGGACCTCCGCGCCACCCGCCGGCGGCACGAAGAAGAGCTCGCCGGTCGAGGGCGCCCGGTAGAGATCACCGATCGCGACGCCTCTCCAGAAGGTTCGATCGACCAGGGCCGTCTCGACCCCCGTGTCGAGGTCGATCTCGACGGCCGGCCCGCGCACCCCGCCCCAATCCATGTGCTGGGCGTAGAGGCGTTCACCGCGCACGACGAAGGCGGCCGAGTAGTCGAAGATGCCGAGCTCCACCGACGCGCCCGTCGTGGCGTCCTGCCAGCGCAACCAGCAGAGGGCGATGTTCGGATCCGCCCATCCGGCGAGGACGACGCCGCGCAGCTCTGCGCCGGGCCACTGCGCGATCAGCCAGGACTCCTGCAGCCAACCGCCGACGACGCCGCCACCCTGGAGGTCCACGACCTCGGAGCGGTAGAGCTCGTCCCCGTTGCTGCGGTGGAAGGCGCGCGTGGTGAGCAGGCGCTGGCCGTCGCGGCTCGGCAGGTCGATCGAGGTCACGAAGCCCGGCGCGAGCAGCGCGCCGCCCCGGAGCGTGAGCGCGCCGAGGCGGGTCTCGGTGGAATCGACCACGACGAGCCCGGCGGGCTGCGTCCCGAAGAGCGGGTGCGAGAGCTCGAGCTCGTGCACGCCCGCGCTGACGGAGAGCAGCCGGAAGAGGCCGTCGGGGCCGGTCGTCGAGGAGAAAGGTGTGCCGATCAGCGCGGCCGTCACGCCGGAGATCGGCTGGCCGAGCGCGTCGATCACGGTGCCGCTGACGGTGCCCGGCGTGCGGGTCGCGTCGACGCCGCTGACGCCGTCGGAGATCACCGCGCCGGTGCCGTCCTGGCAGGAGACCGTCTTGGTCCCGTCGCCGTTGTCGCGGATCGTGCAGCCGCCGGGCGCGGCGACGGTGACGGCGGTGCCGTCCGGGCAGGTGATCGTCGCGCCGCCGTCCGCGTTCTGCGTGACGGTGCAGGGCTGCCCCCCGCCGCCGGTCGCGCCGGGTGCGCCATCTGCGCCGCTGGAGCCGGCCGTGCCAGCCTCGCCCGCGCAGGCCGCGAGGAGGAGCGCCACGAGCGCGGCGGTTCGGTTGGATCGCGTCATAGGGAAGGGCCCTCGTCGATGGGCGCCTGCAGGTGCAGCTCCTGCGTGGCGCGTGCCCGCCGGGGATCGCATGACGCGCGGTGACGGGCAAGGGCCGCGCCCCGCGTCGGCGTGACGCGACCTGTGGCCCGCCCTATCGTGCGGGCTCGATCTGCCGGGAGCCCCTCTCGTTGCCGCTTCCCTCGCCGCTGCGCCTGCTGCTGCCGCCCTCGTTCGCCGCGTCGGCCGAGGCGCGGGAGAACCTCTGCGCGGTGCTCGCGGCAAAGCTGTCCGTCGAGCGCGTCGAGCTCACGATCGCCGCCGACTACGCGGCGCTGCAGGACGCGATGCTGCGCGGGGAGGCGGAGCTCGCGTGGGCGCCGCCGCTGGTCTCGGCGCGGCTGGAACTGCATGGCTTGCCGGTGCTCGTGCGCTCCGTGCGCGAGGGCTCGTCGGCCTTCCGCTCGGCGCTGCTGGGCCTCGCGGAGGCGAAGCTCGATCCGCTGCGGCTCGCGGGGCTGCGGGCGGCGTGGGTCGATCGCGAGTCGACGGGCGGCTATCTGCTGCCGCGGGCGTGGCTGCGGCGCGCGGGCGTCGATCCGGACTTCGGGCTCGGCGCGCAGCGCTTCTACGGGAGCTACCGCGCGGCGGCGGAGGCGGTGCTCGCGGGCGACGCGGACCTGTGCGCGGTGACGGCGCCGGCGACGCACGATCGCGCGGGTGAGCTGGCGATCGAGGCGCTGGGGCTGCCGGACGTGCATCGGCGCAGGCTCGCGGTGATCGCGCTGACGGAGCTCGCGCCGGGCGACGCGATCGTGGCCGGTCACGCGATCCCGGCAGAGGAGATCTCCGCGCTGCGACGCGCGCTCGTGCAGGTGACCGCGACGCTGCAGGGGCGGCGGGCCGTGCGCGAGGTGCTGCACGCGGACGGCTTCGAGCCGGCGGGGCCGGAGGGCACACGCCGGGTGCAGGAGCTCGTGCTGGAGAGCCTCGGGCTCTCGCGGCCCGGGCGGCCGTGTCCCGCGTGCGCCACCTCGCTGCGCCCCACCGCGCGCTTCTGCGATCAGTGCGGCACGCCGCTGGACGTCGACGCGCCGGCGCTGCGCGCGCGGGTCACCGCAGACCTGTCCGGCGAGCGGCGCGTGGCGACCGTGCTCTTCGCGGATCTGGCGAACTTCACGCGGATCAGCGGGCTGCTCGAGCCGGACGCGGTGCGCGACTTCGCGAACGCCTGCTTCGGGCCGCTCTCCGACGAGCTCGAGCGCGCCGGCGGAACGGTCGTGAAGTTCATCGGCGACTGCATCATGGCGACCTTCGGCGTGCCGCTCGCGCGCGAGGACGACGCGCGCCGCGCGGTGCAGGCGGCGCTCGCGATGAAGGCGCGACTCGCGGCGGTCTCTCCGGCGATCGAGGCGCGCTTCGGGGCGCCGGTCGCGATGCGCGTCGGGCTGAACACCGGCGAGGTGATGGTCGGCGCGGTCGGCGGCGGGCGCTCCGCGTCGATCGACGTGATGGGCGCGGCGGTGAACGCGGCGAGCCGGATCGAGGGCGCGGCGCGGCCCGGCGAGATCCTGCTGGGACCCTCGACCTGGCGGCTCGTGCGCGATCACTTCGCGACCGAGCCGATCGGGCCGATCGCGCTCAAGGGCGTCGCGGAGCCGATGGTCCTCCACCGCGTGCTCGAGGCGCGCGCGAGCGAAGAGCGCTCGCCGGAGGAGGGGCTCGAGCTGCGGCAGGTGGAGCTCGAGGCGCTACTGCAGCACTTTACGCGTCTGGTGGAGCGCGGCGGCGCCAGCGTGGTGCGGCTCGTCGGCGAGCCCGGCGCGGGCAAACACCGCCTGCTCTCGCTGCTCGGCGGGCGGCTCGCGGCCCACCCGACCCGGCCGCTCGTCCTGCGGCTCTCCGGCGCGGCGGAGGACATCCGCGCCGCGCCCTTCGCGTCGCTCGCGCGGCTGGTGCGGGGGCCGCTCGGCCTCGCGACGGAGCCGGACGGCGCGCCCGTGCGGAGCGCGTCGTTGCGCGCGCGGCTGCGGACGCTGCTGGGCCCGTCTCACACCTCGGAGCGCGCGGCGACGCTGCTCGCAGAGCTGACGCTCTCAGCGGAGCAGGCGCACACGCTGCCGGACGGCGCCGAGCCGGCCAACCTGCTCCCGTCCGCGCTCGCGGCGCTGCTCTCCG
>CAYHCR010000169.1:0-7118 GCA_964354895.1 uncultured Myxococcales bacterium
CCGCCGGTGTTGCCGCCGCCGGTGTTGCCGCCGCCGGTGTTGCCGCCGCCGGTGTTGCCGCCGCCGGTGTCATCGCCACCGCCGTCCTCGGCGGGGGCAGGCAGGTAGCAGCCGGCCAGGGTGGTGATCGCGAACGAGAGGAGGAGCGCGTGGAGGTTCCGGATCGAAGCCATGAGGTCACCCGTTGGTGTGTCGGGCCGCGTTCATCGCGGCGACGGGAGGGCTTGTACGCTCGGGCAGCGGGGCGATCCGCTTATGGCCACTTAAGCGATCGAGGCACGCCTTAATCGGCGGATTCCCCAGTTGCATCAGTCGCTTGTGCCAGTCGGCTCCCGGCAGCGGAGCAGCGGCACGGCCGGGTCGAGTCTCCAGCCGTCCGGCGTGGACTGCAGCAGCTCGCCGAGGCCGAGCTTGCGCAGGTTGCTGAGCGCGACGTGCACGCGGTTCGCTGCGGCCTCGGGCTTCATCCGCTCGCCCGGCCAGCCCGCCTCGCGGAGCGCGTCGAGCGAGAGGGTTGCGTCCGTTCCGTGAAGCTCTGCCAGTGCGCCGAGGATCCCGCGGAGCGCGATCTGCTTCTTGAACGCCACCCGCGCGCCGCCCGGCGGCTGGAACCACGCGAGCCCGGCGTCGAGGCGGAGCGGCTCGCGCAGCGCCGGCGTCGCCCGGAGCGCCCGCGTGAGCAGTCTTGCGGCTGCTCGCGCCTCGTCGCCGGGTGCAGGGCCCGAGAGCGCGTCGGCGGCGCGGGCGCGGGCGCCGCGGGCCCGCTCGAGCTCGCCGGTCGCCGCCGCGGCGACCGACTCGGCGAGCGCGGCGCGGCCGTCGCACAGCCGAAGCGTCGCCGAGATCGACGCGGAGGCGAGCCCCACGGCGGCCGCGCGAGCCGCCTCGAGCCGCGCGCGAGCCGCCGCGTCCTCGCCGAGATCGAACGCGAGCAGCGCGGTGAAGAGCGAGAGCTGGCACCGCAGGAAGGGACTCGCCGCGGGCGCGAGCGCGTCCGCCCGCACGTAGCGGGCGCGCGCCTGCGGGAGCTCGCCCGCCTCGTGCGCGAGGCGCGCGAGGCCGCAGGTGTAGATCGCCTCGAAGAGCGGCTCGTCGGCCCGGGCCGCGTCGCGCGCGAGCCGCTCCAGCCGTTCGCGCGCCGGCGCGAAGGCGCCCTCCTCGGTCTCGACGGCCGCGAGCACGAGCTCGGCGAGCGCGCGGAGCTGCCGGTCACCTCGTCCCAGCGCGATCGAGGCCGCGCGTCCGGCGTGATTCTTCGCCTCCGCGAGTCGCCCCTGCTCGAGGCAGCTCGTCGCGAGCAGCGCGAGCGCGCCGAGCTCCCAGCGCCGGTCCTCGTGGAGCTCGAGCAGCGCGATCGCGGCCTCGGCCTCACGCTCCATCTCGACGAACGCCCCCCGCCCGTGCAGCAGGTAGGCGCGGCTCGCGCGGACGACCGCCTCGCCCCGGCGGTCGCCGAGGCGTCGATGGCGGGCGAGCGCCTCCTCGTAGCAGCGCGCCGCCTCGACCGGATCCCGCAGCGACTGCACGCTGCCGAGCTGCACGAGCGCGCGGGCCTGCAGCGCCTCGTCGTCGCCCGCCGCGGCCAGCGCGGCCTCTGCCTCCGCCTGCGCGCGCGGGAGCTCGCGACGCAGGCGCAGCGCCGCCGCCCGCGCCGCGTGGCCACGCACCCGGAGCGAGGAGGGGACCTGCGCAGCTTCCCGATCTGCAGCCTCGACGGCTGCGCCGAGGAGTTCGGCGAACCCGGGCCACGGCCCGAGGGCCTCCACGGCCGGCTCGAGCGCCAGCGCCCCCTGCAGCGCGCCCGTCGCCCCCGCGCCACCGCCGTCGGCGAGCGCCCGCCAGACGATCGCGAGCAAGTTCTGCCGCTCCTCGCCGAGGCGCCCGATCGCGACGTGACCGTCCCGCCGCTGCGCCGCCTCGGCCCACGAGGCGCCGACGCGGAGATAGTGGCGCGCGTGCCTGGACTCGGCCTCGCGCCGCTCTCCGCGCAGCTCGAGGCGCCGCGCCGCGAAGGCCCGAACGGAGGCGTACAGCCGGTAGCGCCGGGCTTCGCTGGCCCCCGGCACCGTCGTCACCAGCGACTTCTCCCGCAGGCGCTGGAGGAGCTCGAGCGCGCCCTCCCCGAGCACCGCCTCGGCGGCCTCGAGCTCGAAGCCGCCCTCGAAGATCGCCGCGAACGCGAGCGCCTGCTTCTCGGGTTCGGTCAGCGCCTCCCAGCTCGTCTGAAAGACGGCGTCGAGCGTGCGGTGGTGCTGCGGCACCGAGGGATCGGTCGTGCGGAGCAGATCGAGGCTTCGGTCGAGCCGCGTGAGGAGCTGCTTCGGCGTGAGCACCGCGATGCGGGCTGCGGCGAGCTCGATCGCCAGCGGGAGTCCATCGAGCGCCAGGACGAGCGCCTCGACGGCCGGGCCGTTCACGGCGTCGAGCGTGAACCTCGCGTCCGCGGCCCGCGCCCGCAGCAGGAACAGCTTTGCGGCGTCCGACGGGCCCTGCTGGGTCGCGGTCGGCAGCGGCCCGAGCTCGAGCACCGTCTCGCCGGGCGCGCGCAGCCGCTCCCGGGACGTGCACAGCAGGCGCAGGGCCGGGGCCGCCGCGAGCAGTCGAGGCAGCGTCGCCGAGAGGACGAGCGCCGCCCCCTCCGCCTCGTCCAGCACGAGCAGCCGTGCGCCCTCCGCGGCCAGCGCGCGTCCCACCGCCTCGAGCGCCTCGGTCGCCGGTCGCTCCGCCGGGAGTTCGAGCGCGAGGGCCTGCGCGAACGAGCGCGCGAGCTCCTCGGCGCTCCGCAGCCCCGCGAGCTCGACGACGCGGGCTGCGAGCCCGATCGCCTCGGGGGCCCGCCGCGCGAGGTGCGTCTTGCCGATCCCCCCGGGCCCGAGGAGCGTCACGAAGCGCGCGCCCTCCTCGAAGAGACGGCGGAGCGCGGCGAGCTCCTCCTCCCGGCCGATCGCGGGCGGCAGCGGATGGCTCGGCGGAGCGAGAGGGGGCGGCACGTCGGGAGGATGCCACGCCGGTCCGCGCCCCGCCTGCGAGCCGTCGGCGCTGGGCGCTCCCCGCTCGCGTCGGGCCGGCGCGCAGCGAGGCGGTGCCGCTCCGGCAGGCGAACCGGTACCCTGCGCGACATGCGCGCTCTCCTGTCGCCGCCGTTCCCTGCAATGCTGCGCTCGGCGGTGCTGCTCCACGCAGTGCTGCTCTTCTGGATCGGCTGCGCGGAGCCCGAGGCCGCGGCGCCGGGGTCGGGGCAGGCGGGCGACGCAGGGGTCGCAGGCGGCGGCGCAGGGGGCGAGGCGGGCGGGGGCGGCGCCGGTGGCGTCGTCGAGCCGCCGCTCACCGTGCTCGCGCCGGTGCCGCCCGCACCCGTCGCGCCGCCATCGATGGCGCCGTGCGACGGCTTCGCGGCGGTCGCGGGGCCGGAGGGTGCGCAGCTCTGCGCCCCGCCCGCCCCGCCGGCCACGCCCTGCACCGGCGCGCGCGTGTACGGCCCCTGGGGAGAGGGCTGCAGCCCCATCGGGCGCGGTTGCGCCGACGCGCGGCCTCCGGAGGGCGCACAGGTGCGGCAGGTCCGCGCTGGCGCGGCGGGCGGCGACGGCTCCGCCGCGAGCCCGTTCGGGACGTTCGGCGCCGCGCTGCGGGGCGCGACCGCCGGCACGATCGTGTGGGCGTGGCCCGGCCGCTACCGGGAGACCTTCACGATCCCGCGCGACGTCATCGTCGAGGGCGCGTGCGCCTCCGGCGTCATCGTGGAGGCGCCGAGCGAGTCGCGCTGGGACGCGACGATCGAGCTCTCTTCGGGCGCTGCGCTCCGGCAGGTCACCGTGACGGGTCCCCGCCGCGGCGTCATGGCGCTCGCGGCCGGCGAAGCCAGCGTCGAGGCCGTGGTGGTCGACACCGCGCGGGTCGTCGGGCTCGCGGTGGAGAACGGCCACCTCACCGCGCGCGACGTGCTCGTGCGCGACATCAGCGCGCCGGGCGGGCTGGGCACCGGCTTCTACGTCGGGCCCGGCGGACGCCTCGACGGCGAGCGGCTGGCGGTCGAGGCGGCGCAGGACATGGGGATCGCGGTGGCGGGAGACGCGAACGCCACCATCCACGGCTTCGCGGCGCGCGACCTGCTCCAGGGCGACGGGACGACGGGCGGCGCGATCTGGCTCGACGTCGGAGGTGCCGCAGAGCTTGACGACGTGCTCGTGGAGCGTTGCCTCGCGGCCGTCGTCGCCTGGGACGGCGGCTCGGCCACCGTGCGGCGCGTCTGGGCGCGGGACCTCGACGTCACGGCCTTCGCGGCACGCGCCGGCTCGATGATCACGGTCGAAGGCGCGTGGCTCGAGCACGTCGGACCTCACGGCGCGAACGCCGACGGCGCCGGCACGACGGTCACGGTGCGGGACGCGCTCTTCTCCGACGTCCGCGCGCCACCCGCGCTGCGGACGCTCGCCGTCGGCGCGCTGGCGTCGGACGGCGGTACGGTGCGGCTCGAGCGCGTGGTCTTCGATCGGGTCGGCGACATCGGGCTCTCCGCGGCCGACCCGACCGGCGTGCTCATCGGCGAGGACGTCGTCGTGCGGGAGGTCCGGGGCACCGCCGACTCCGCGCGCCTGACCGGCTACGGCGTCGCCGCGATCTTCGGCGGGATCGTCGATCTGACCCGCGCGCGCCTCTCGGAGATCAGCGGTTACGGCGCGGGCGCCAACGGGCGCGGCACCGTGATCGCGCTGCGCGACACGGAGGTCGGAGACGTGCGCCGCCCCTCCGACTCGGACGGCGTCGCGGGTGCGATCGCGATGGACGGCGCGCGGCTGCAGCTCCGCCGCGTGCTCGTGCACGACGTCGACGCGGCCGGGGTCGGAGGCATGCATGGCGGCGCGGCGATCGAGGCGGAGGACCTCGAGCTCCGCGCGATCCGCTCCGTCCGCCAGTCTGCGTACGGGCTCTTCGCGAACGGCGCCGTCACGATGAGCGGGCTGCGCGTGCGCGTCGAAGGGGTCGAAGGCTACGCCGTCGTCGCGTTCGAGCGGTCGACGATCGAGCTCCATGAGGCGGCCGTGCTGCACACGACCGCCGCGCCGTGCGACGAGCCGGACTGCGCCGAGCCGCGCTACGGCGTCGGGGTCAGCGCGCTGGGTGGCACGATTCGCCTGCAAAACTTCGCAGTGCGGGACGCCGCCCTCGCCGGCGTCCAGATCACGCCCGGCGGTGCGCTCGATCTCTCGCGCGGCGAGATCGCCTCCTGCCGGATCGGCGCGAACGTCTTCGCGGAGGACTACGACCTCGGGCGCCTCGACGACGAGGTCACGTTCCGCGACAACGGCCGCGATCTCGACAGCGCCGAGCTCGCGCTGCCGGACGCGGCGGATCTGCCGGTCCCGCCGCCGGCGGGCGGCTAGCGCGCCGAACAGGCCAGGTCGCCTGCCGCGAGGAACGACGTCTCGCCCGCTCGGGGCTCTACGGGAGCGCGAGCGGGCGCGCGTCGACGGGCAGCTCTGCCGTCTCCGTGAGCAGCTCTGCTGGAACGTCGACCGGGACCGCCGAGCGCTGGAGGACGACGCCGAGCGCCGTCGCGGGGTCGAGCGCGAGGCCCCGCAGCCGCACGCCTGTCCCCGGCCGATCGATCAGCACGGCAGCGCGCGGGTTGCCCCCGAGCGACAGGCCCGAGAGCTCGACCTCGGACGTGCCCTCGAGCAGCGCCACGCCATCTCCGATCGACGTCGCCACCCCGAGCTCCGGGGGGATCACCTCGACACCCACCGTGCCCTCGATCCGGCCGGCCCGCACCGCGAGCCCGCGCGAGGCGATCGCGCCGACGCCGACGAAGCCGTTCCGGAGGATCTCGGTCGCCGCCCCGTCGATCTCGAGCATGGGCAGGACCGGATCGATCGAGACCTCGCCCTGCAGGCCCTGCGCCCAGATGCCACGCTCGCGGTTGTCGTTCACGCGGAGGTCCACGAGCCGCACGCGCGTCCCGCCCGCGCCATCGACGAGCACGCCGGCGCCCTCGTTGCGCGCGATCTCCGTGCCGGTGGCGGACAGCTCTGCGCCGGTCGCGACGATCAGCCCGTGCGCGACGAGCAGGCCCGGGAGGAGGTTGTCGGTGAGCGCGCCTCCCCGCAGCTCGACGCAGCCGCTGCGCGCGTAGAGCCCCGCGCCGCTGCGGGTCACCGTGAGGCGCTCGAGCGTCACGATCGCGGCCGTCGCGCAGCCCCCGCCGCCGTCGACGAGCACGCCGAGCTCCGAGGCGCCCGTCACGGAGAGGTCGTGCAGCTTTGCGCCTGCGCCCGTCACGTGCACGCCGGTCGCGCCGCCTTCGATCGCGAGACCCAGCGCCGTGGCGCCGGCCGGAACCGTCAGCGCCACGCCGCCCGCGGGCCCGACGAGCGTCACGCCGCCGCGCGAGAAGAGCGTCTGACCGGCGCGGAGCTGGACGCTGCCGTCGTACCGTCCCGCCTGGACCTCGACGCAGTCGCCGGGAAGGGCGCCGAGGTGGATCGAGCCGAGAGAGCCGGCGTCGGCGACCACGACGATGGGCGCGCAGGGCGCCTCGAACGCGCCGGCAGCGGCCGCAGCATCGTCGGCCTCGCCGTCGGCGCACGCCCACATCCCGCTGAGCGCGAACGCCAGCGCGACGAACCGGTCTCTGCACGCCATGAAGAGGACCTCCCGAGCACCCGGGGAGCGGTGGTTCTACGGGGCCGACGTCCGCTCGTCGAGCGGGCTGCCGTGCGAGGTGAATCGGTCTTCGATCGCCAGGCCGCCCTTCGTCGTGCCCCGGCCGCATCCGCGTGCAGCAGGTGTCGCCCGGCCGCAGGCTCCGACCGCGCTACGATCGGTGCGGCATGAAGGACTGGAAGCCCAAGCCTGTCGCGGGCGTCGATCCGCGCACGCTGCCGCTCGACGCGGCGGGCGGGTTCCTGCTGTCGCGCCTCGACGGATACACGCCGGTCGCCAGCCTGCCGATGTTGACCGGGCTGCCGCTCCCGCAGATCGAGGAGCTGCTCGCGGCGCTCGTCCGCCACGGCGCGATCGCCGCCCCGTCGACCGCGCCCGCGCAAGTCGCCCCAGCGCCTGCGAAACCTGCGTCGGCAAAGATGCCCGCCGCCGCCGCCGCCGCTGACGCCGCCGCCGCC
>CAYHCR010000170.1:0-7095 GCA_964354895.1 uncultured Myxococcales bacterium
GCCCGTCACGACGATCAGGCGGATGCCCGGGTGCTTCATCAGCGCCTGCGCGCTCTCGATCGTCGGCGTGCCGATGCCGCAGAGCAGGTTCGCAGGTCCACCAGCAGAGGTGACCGCCTCGTCGATGAGGCCGAGGAAGTGGCGGCAGACGCCCTTCGCCGATGGATGGACGTTGAAGACGCCCGCGTTTCCGCCTGCGACGAAGCCGATCCCGTTGTTGATGATCGTCTCGGTCGGGTTCGTCGTCGGCGTGATGGAGCCGATGACACCGACGGGCGCGCGATCGTTGATCGTGAGGCCGTGGTCGCCGGTGAAGGCGATCGGCCGGAGGATCTCCATTCCGGGCGTCTTCGTCGCCGCGACGACGTTCTTCTTCACCTTGTCCGCGACGCGCCCGAGGCCGGTCTCTTCGACCGCCATCTGCGAGAGCTCCTCGGCGTGGTCGACCGTCACCTTGCGCATCGCCGCGACGATCTTCTCGCGGGTCTCGAGCGAGAGATCCTGCAGCTGCTCGAAGGCCTTGCGGGCCGCAGCCACGGCGTCGTCCATGTTCTCGAAGACCGCGCGGTGGGTGCGGTTGTACGCCGGTGCGCGAGCGGCGGCGGCCGGCGCGGCGCGGTGGCCGGTCACTCCGGCGCCCTGCAGCTGGCGCGCGACGAGATCGACGAGGCGGTTCAACTCCGCATCGCTCAGAGACCGGTCGTTGGACGCCATGGCGGGCCCTCAGGGTCGACCGGCGCCCGAAACGAAGCGCCGGTCTCCGACGGACGTCGCGCGAGGCGACGACGGGAACGTTCGCAGGAGGAGACGCGGGCAAACATCCGCGCGCGCAAGCTCCTCTATTTCTTGTAGGTCGTCCGGCCGCCGAGCTCGACCTCGTCGACGATCGCCATGATGGTGGCGTCGACGGGCCGATCCTTCGTCACCACCGTCTGGCGAGCGGACGAGCCCGAGGCGTAGAGGACGACCTCGCCGACGCCGGCGCCGACCGCGTCGACCGCGACGACGAGCGTGGACGTCTCCTTGCCCTCGGGATCGATCGCCCGCACGAGGAGAAAACGCGATCCTTCGAGCGTCTTCTCCTTGTGCGACGCGACGACCGTGCCGATGACCCGGCCGAGGAGCACGGCTTACGCCTTGCCGCTCTCGGCCTTGGCCTGCTGCAGGCGGCCGAGCGGGAGGGCGAGGTCGAGGTTGACGTGCGGGCGGGGGATGACGTGGACGGAGACGAGCTCGCCCACGCGCTCTGCCGCGCGCGCGCCGGCCTCGGTCGCGGCCTTCACCGCGGCGACGTCACCGCGCACGACGGCGGTCACGAAGCCGCCGCCGATCTTCTCGTAGCCGATCAGCTCGACCTTGGCGGCCTTCACCATCGCGTCGGCGGCCTCGACCATGCCTACGAAGCCCTTCGTCTCGATCATCCCCAGCGCGTCGGCCATGGAACCCTCGGTGTGAAAGCGGTGCGTGTCCGTTCAACGTTCGGAAAGTGTCGCTGCTGCGGTGCTGCCCAGCCCCGGATCAGCGGCTCGTGTTCTCTTTGCCGGTGATGCCCGCGAGCGCGGCGTTGGCGGCCTTGGCAGCCTCGTCGATGTCCGCCTCGCTGCCACACATGTACAGGCGGCCGTAGGCGCCGAAGGGCGTGACGTCGACGAGCTTGACGTTCGCGGCCTTCTCCGCCTCGTTCGCGGCCAGCGCGACGTACGCGGCCGGCTCGGTCTCGAGGATGAAGAGCGACTGGCCCGGCTCGATCATCGAGCCGAAGCGGATCTTGTCGATGATCATCGCGTGCATCGGCTCGATGGCGCGGATGATCGTGTTCGAGACGATCTTGGGCTTGATGCGATCTTCGACCTTCGCCTCGAGCGCCTCGAGGATCGCGTCGCCCGCCGAGCGGACCTCGCCCTTGTCCTCGTGGTGGACCTCGAGGAGGCCGAACGCGCGCTCGACGACGAGCGTGGCCGGGAAGACGCGGGTCTGCTTGAGCGCCTTGTCGAGGAGACCGTGGATCGCCATGCCGGGCGCGATCTCCACGAAGAGCGACGCGACGTACGGCACCGGATAGTAGCCCCGGCACGTCGTGCAGATGTGAGCCGCGAGCTGCGGCTGCAGCGAGTCGAGGAAGACGTAGGTTCGGAGCGTGGTCGCGGCCAAGCGTCTCTCCCGCCGCCCTGCCTTCGAGCGCCGATGGTGTGCGGAGCGTCTTACCAAGGGGGCGAACGGCTTCGCAACGGAAACTTCAGCGGCGCCTCGGAGCAAGGCCAGACTTGCGCCCATCACGGGCGCAGCCGCGCAGCGTCTATGGATTGACACCCCTCGAACCGGCCCCTAGCCTTGCCGCCCCGACCGACGTCCGTCGTCGGCTCTCTTGAGGGTCGCGCTCCGATGAAGTTCGTCTCTACTGGCCTGACCGACGTCGGGCGGAAGCGGCAGCACAACGAGGACGCCTACTTCCAGGACGAGGCGCTCGGCCTGTTCGTCGTCTGCGACGGCATGGGCGGTCACGCCGCCGGTGAGGTCGCGGCGGCGAAGACGATCGAGGTGATCCGGGAGCAGATCCAGGCCCACGCTGAGATCGTGACTGCGCTCGCGACCGACCCGACGCCGCGCAACCGCGCCGCCGCCGTCGCGCTCGTGGAGACCGCGGTCCAGCGCGCCTGCTCCGAAGTCTGGAAGATGGCGCAGGCCGACGCCGCCAAGCGCGGCATGGGCACCACCTGCGTCGTGCTGCCCGTCGCGGGCGGGAAGGGCGTCATCGGTCACGTCGGCGACAGCCGCGTCTATCTGCTCCGCAACAAGCAGGCGCACCGCCTGACCGAGGATCACACGCTGATCCAGGCCCAGCTCAAGCAGGGCCTGATCACGAAGGACCAGGCGGCGACGAGCCAGTACCGGAACGTCATCACGCGCGCGGTGGGAATCCAGGAGTCGGTGCAGGTCGACACCCTGCTGACGGACGTGCTGCCGGGCGATCTCTACATGCTCTGTTCGGACGGGCTGCACGGATATCTGGAGGACGAGGAGGCCGGCGTGCTGCTCGCGGCCGCCTTGCCTGCCGAACTGCCCAAGAAGCTGATCGAGCTGGCCAACGCGCGCGGCGGCAAGGACAACATCACCGCGATCGTGGTGAACGTGGAGGGCGCCTCCGCGGCGGACTCCATCGGCGAGGCCGAGGCGCGGTTCGAGGCGATGCGGAAGATCCCGCTCTTCCGCCACCTCACCTACAAGGAGCAGATGGCGGTGCTCGCGCTCGCGAACGCGCGGGGCTTCAACCCGGGCCAGGAGATCGTGCTCGAGGGCACGCCGGGGGAGGAGCTCTTCGTCGTCGTGAAGGGCCGCGTCGCGGTCGAGAAGGGCGGCGTCGAGATCGCCGAGCTGAAGGCCGGCGGCCACTTCGGCGAGATGGGCCTGATCGACAACGCGCCGCGCTCCGCCACCGTTCGCGCGATCGATCCCACGCGCTGCGTCGTGCTCGCCCGCCCGGACCTGATGTCGCTGATGCGCAAGGAGCCGGTCCTCGCCGTGAAGCTGCTGTGGAGCTTCGTGCAGGTCCTCTCCGAACGGCTCCGCTCGACGAACGCAGAGCTGTCCGAGGCGCGGCAGGAGCTCCTGAACGCGTCGGTCCAGCCGTTCGCGGAATGAGCCTGCTGCTGCTGGCGGCGTGGCTCGCCGCCGCGCCGCCGCCGCCGGAAGATCCGCTCGCCGACGCGAGGCGCGCTTCGGCGCGGGCGCGGGCGATCGACCCGTCCGCCGCGACGACCGCCGAGGATCTGCAGCGCAGCCTCGACGCGCGGGCGCGGGCGCTCGCGGAGACGCTCAAGGAGATCGAGGCCGCCTCGCAGAGGCCGGGCGTTGCTCATCGGGCCGAGGCGGCGTGGATCGCGGGCGACACGATCGAAGAGCTCTCCGTCGCGCTCGAGCGACTCGGGCCGGTCGATGGCGCTGCGTCGCGGATCGCGCGCCTGCAGGACGAGGCGATGCGCCACTTCGTCAGGTGCAAGGGCGCGGCGGTCGACGGAGCGCCGCACCGCGCGCGGTGCGAGGAGCGCTTCGTCGCCCTTCGCGCGCGGTTCGTCGGCGCCGCCCTGAACGCGGAGGCCGCGGCCCGCTCCGCCCGTGCGGGGTGGGACGCGCTCAACGCCTGTCTCGCCCGTCGTCCACGTGAGGCGCCCGCGCCGGCCTGGATCGTCGTGCGCTTCGGCCCTGCGGGCGAGCCGCAGGCGGCCGTCTCCGACCCCGCTTCGCTCGACGCGCCGAGCGAGGCCACGTGCCTCGCGTCCAACGCCGCCCGGCTCGCGCCGATCCCGAAGGGGCCTGCGCTCGTGCGCCTGCCCGTCATCGTCTCGAACTAGCGCCCGCCCGTCACGGGCCGGCCGAGGTCTCCATGTCGAAGCTCCCCGTGGCCGTCGTCGGCGCGACCGGCGTCGCCGGCCAGCAGTTCCTCGCCTCGCTCGTGAACCACCCGCGCTTCGAGCTCGTCGCGGTCGCCGCCTCCTCCCGCAGCGCCGGAAAGGCATACGCCGACGCGATCCGCGACGACAAGGGCGCGACGCAGTGGTTCTGCCAGGAGCGCCTCGATCCGGCGTTCGGACGGCTCATCGTGCAGGACGGCAGCCGGCTCGAGGTGGCTGGGCTCGCGGCGGTCTTCTCCGCGGTCGACGGCGACACCGCAAAGGTGCTCGAGGCGCAGTACGCCGCGCACGTGCCGGTGATCTCCGCGGCGAGCGCCTATCGCTACGACGACGACGTCCCGATCCTGATCCCGCCGGTGAACGCCTCCCACGCGGCGCTGCTCGACACGCAGCGGCAGCGGCGGGGCTGGAGGGGCTTCATCACGCCGATCCCCAACTGCACGACGACGGGCCTCGCCATCACGCTCGCGCCGCTCGCGCAGGCCTTCGGGCTCGAGCAGGTCCTGATGACCTCGATGCAGGCGGTGTCGGGCGCAGGGCGCGGCCCCGGCGTCGTCGCGCTCGACATCGTCGACAACGTCGTCCCCTTCATCCCCAAGGAGGAGGAGAAGGTCGAGCAGGAGACCCGGAAGATCCTCGGCGCGCTCGCGGGGGGCGGCATCACGCCGCACGGCGTCGGCGTCTCCTGCACGTGCACGCGCGTCGGCGTGCTCGACGGCCACACCGAGGCCGTCTTCGTGAAGCTGCGCAAGGCCGCGCCGCCGGACGAGGTGAAGGCCGCGTTGCGCGAGTGGAAGGGCGATCCCGCGGCGAACGGCCTGCCGTCGTCGCCCGATCGCTGGATCGACGTGACCGACGAGCCCTTCCGTCCGCAGCCGAGGCTCGACCGCGACGCGGGCGGCGGCATGGTCACCACGGTGGGGCGCGTGCGCGAGGAGCGTGTCCTCGGCGGCGTGAAGTACGTGCTCGTCTCCCACAACACGAAGATGGGCGCGGCCCGGGGCGCGATGCTGGTCGCCGAGCTGCTCGCGGCGCAGGGGCGCGTCGGCTGAACCGGAGGCGGAGTTGGGTGGACTTCCCCGCCCCCATGCGATACCCGTTCCCGTCTTTCGAACGTCCGGACCGTTCCGGCAGGCCACGAGGGGGCCCGTCCGCATGAATCCGCTGGTGAAGATCATCCTGGGTGCGGCGCTCGTCATCGGGCTCGCCGTGGTGGCCATCAACCACCACTCCGACGTGAGGACCGAGTACGACTTTCAGCTCGCGCGCGAGGCCGTGCGGACCGAGTTCCTCGAGCGCTCTGCGGCCGTGCGCGGCGTGCCGGATCCTGCGGGCTACGAGGACGAGCAGCGCAACCTGCTGCGCTGGTACTTCGGCGCGCTGGCAGAGCTGTACAACAAGTACCCGCAGTTCCGCGGCGCCGAAGAGAAGTACCTCGCCGAGCTCGAGGCGCTCAAGGTCGCCGGCAAGCTCAAGGGCGAGGAGTTCGACCAGAAGAAGGCGAACTACGAGCTGGTCAAGGAGTACTGGGCCACGATGAAGGACGGCAAGTACGCCGCCGCCATGACGGGGACCGACGCGTCGCTCCGCATGGACTTCCTCGAGTTCTCGCCCGCGATGGTCGAGGGGCAGAAGGGCATCAAGGGGCGCTTCGTGCTCTGGGGCGCGCCCCGCCGCCGCGTCGAAGAGAAGGTGGCTGGCGGCCTGATCCAGAAGAAGGTCGAGACGCCGGTCACGTTCGGTGACGTCTCCCTGAAGATGGTGCCGGCGAAGGACGAGAAGCAGCCGAAGGTGAAGGCGCCGCCGCCGAAGGAGGGCGCGACGACCGGCTTCGAGTTCTCGTTCGGCCTGCCGGCGGGGCCGTACAACCCCTACCCGGAGCGGCAGATCGAGGACTTTCCTCCGATGGCGTTCCTCGGCTCGTTCGCCTTCCCGCTGCTGCCCTACGAGGCGGCCAACGCGGAGATGGACCTGACGATCACCGGGCGCTCTGCCTCTGGCCGCGACGTCGTCGCGAACATGAAGTGGGTCAAGGAGATCCCGCCGGAGTGGCGCCTGAAAGAGGGCGAGAAGTGGGAAGGCGCGATGGAGGAGGAGCGCGAGTAATCGACGCGCCGGTCCGTCGCACCGAAGGCCGCTCCTCTCTTCTCTGAGGGGGCGGCCTTCCTCCTTGGTGGGCCGCACGTCTCTGCTCAGCGCCCGGCGACGGGGAGCCGCACCGTAAACGTGCTCCCGACCCCCTCCGTGCTGGTGACCGAGAGCGTGCCTCCGTGCGCGCGAACGAGTCCGAGGCTGACCCAGAGCCCGAGGCCGGTGCCTTCCCCGCGCGGGCGGGTCGTGAAGAACGGCGTGAAGAGGCGCGCTCGATCTGCCTCGCGGATCCCGCGCCCCTCGTCGCGCACGACGAACGAGACGTGCGCTGCCCCATCGGCGTGCAGCTCGAGCCCGAGCCGGCCGCCCTGCGGCTCCATCGCGTGCATCGCGTTGAGCAGCAGGTTCAAGAGCACCTGGACCAGCTCGTCCTGCACGCCTCGAACGTGCGGCAGGCCGTCCGGCAGCGTGGGCTCGCAGCTCGCGCCGCCCAGCTGAAGCCGATCACCGACGAGCTCCAGCGCGAGCGCAGCGACCGCAGCCGGGTCGAGCAGCGTCGGCTCGGGTCGATCACTCCGGGTCCAGTCGAGCAGTC
>CAYHCR010000171.1:0-7085 GCA_964354895.1 uncultured Myxococcales bacterium
CGTCGACGAGGCCTTCAACAAGGAAGAGTGGGACCGCTTCATGGCCACCGGCAACTCCGGCGGGCCGTGGGCCAACCAGATGACCTGGGCTCAGCTCAAGGCCAGCTCGGTCTGGATCGAGACCGGCGCCAAGGGCGGCACGCAGTATCGCAAGCACGAGCTCACGGGGACGTTCGGGGCGACGGACACGATCGGCACGATCGTCGCCGGCACCGAGACCGTCTACACGGTGCGCAGCTCGACCGGCACGGTGAAGGGCATCGCGACCGGGCCGACGATGAACGTCGGTGACGTCTACCGGGTCGGCTTCGGCACGACCTCCCGCCGCGCGCAGTTCTGGGACCCGAAGCTCAACGCCTGCTTCATCGGCACGACGCGACCCGCCGCGGTGGACGTCACGGGAGACAACCGCTACCACCCGCTGCCGTACTTCCTCGACCCGGAGGACGCGCCGAACGCGCAGTACCCGCTCTACTTCATCTCGTGGAAAGAGGTGGAGCACACGCACACGCGCACGCACAACAACCCCTGGCTGATGGAGATGGTCAGCGAGAACCGCCTGCAGGTGCACCCGACGACCGCCGCGACCTACGGGATCGAGGAGGGCGACAAGGTGTGGGTGCAGACCGCGCACGGGCAGGTCGCGACGCGCGCACACCTGAACGCCGGGCTGCAGCCGCAGACGGTCGGGTTCGTGCGTGGCGCCGGTCACTGGGCGCTCGGCAAGGTCGCGATGGGGGTCGGCGCTCACGACGGCTGGCTGCTCCCCGGCAAGGCCGAACTTCACTCCGGACAGGCAGTCCACAAGGAAGTCGCCTGCCGCATCTTCAAGGACCGCTAGTCCGCCAAGGAGATTTCAATGCCCCAGTACGGTTGGCACATCAACATCCGCAACTGCATTGGCTGCCGGGCATGCGAGGCGGCCTGCAAGCAGGAATACCTGCTGCCGGTCGGCGTCCGCCGGCGGCTCGTCGTGCTCCAGGAGGGGACGTTGCCGTCGGGCGCCCCCTACCGGCGGCACATCACCTCGGCCTGCCAGCACTGTGACAGCCCGGGTTGCGTCACGGCCTGCCCGGTGGGCCGGCTCTGGAAGGACGACGCCTCGAACGCCGCGCTGCGTGCGGCCTTCGGGATGTCGAACAACCCGGAGACGGGCCTCGTGCTCATGAAGCCGTCGCTCGCCGAAGATCCGGTGAACGGCGTGGACTGCACCGGCTGCAAGCGGTGTCTGGCCGGGTGTCCGTACGGCGCGATGCAGTTCGACGAGGCGAAGGGCGCCTCCGACAAGTGCACCGGTTGCTACCACCGGCTCTTCAACCTCGCGCTGCCGGTCGAGCGTCGGAAGCCGGCCTGCGTCGTCACGTGTGCGGCGCTGACGCTGAACTTCGACGACATCACCGCGATCGACGGCGGGGCGTACGGCGCTGCCGACCCGACGACGAACGCGCCCGTCGGAGCCAAGGAGATCGCGGATCCTGCTATGACCGGTCCCAACGTCCGCTTCCGGACGACCTGACGAGGTGGAAGTGGACGCGAGCAAGATTCGGGATGTCTGCCAGCTGCTCGGAGGTCTCGCGCTCGACGGCGCGAACCTCCAGCTGCTGCAGCGAATCCACCACGACGGCGCCGCCGACGAGCTCGCGGGGCGGGTGGAGGGTCCGCTCGGAGAGGCGCTGCGCGGCCTCTCCGGCGGGACGGAGTCGACGGAGCAGCTGGCGGCCGAGTTCACGCGGCTGACGCTAATAGGGCCCAAGGCGCGCGGGCGGCCTCCCATCCCGCCCATCGAGGACGCCTGGAGCGAGGGGACTTCGCGCAAGCTCGTCGGCGACCGCAGCCTCGCGGTGATGAAGGCGTACGCCGCCGCGTCGCTGGGCTTCGACGGCATGAAGGGCGAGCCGAGCGATCACATCGGCCTTGAGCTCTGTTTCGTCGCGGCGCTCGCCGACGAGGAGTCGCAGGGCGCCCGCGATTCCTCGGCGCGCGATCAGTTCGTGAAGGATCACCTCGCGGGCTTCGCCCCTCGCTTCGGCGGGGCGCTGCGGGAGCAGTCGACGATGGCGTTCTGGCGCGCAGTGGGCGCCGCGCTCGTCGAATTGCCGCGTTGGCTGCGGCCCACGTCTCTGCGCGTGAGCGCCTAGGAGCGACGCATGTTCGGCCTGAAGATGCCTGAGTTGCTGCTGATCTTCGGCGTGCTGCTGCTGCTCTTCGGAGCGCGCAAGCTGCCGGAATTGGGCAAATCGCTCGGTCGCGCCCTGCGCGACTTCAAGAGCGGCGTCTCCGGTGAGGGGCAGCTCGGCCAGCCCGCCGACGCGCCGGCCGAGCCGACGCCCGACAAACGCCACGCCTGACGGTCGAGAGGCCATCGACGAGGACGCGAAGACCCGGCAGGCTGGAGCCCGGCCGGGTCTTCGTGTCTTTGTGCCGCGCTCACGCTCCGCGCACGGCCCGCGAGAGCCCCGCCCGATCGAGCAGCTGAGAGCGCCGCGGTCCGAGCCGATGGAGCACGCCGGCCCCGACGAGGCGGGTCAGGGCCCGGGAGAGGCTCTCGGGCGTGACGCCGATCGCCGCCGCGAAGTCCGAGGAGCGCACGGGCAGCTCGAGCAGCGCTGCCGGTCTTCCTCCGGAAGCAGCGCCTCGAGCGCGGAGGCGACGCGCGGGAGCACCTCGGGCATCGAGGCGTGCTCGAGCGGTTCGTCGAGCCCCGGGTCTACGAGTCGATGCACGAGGCGGGCGCGTACCAGTCCGAGCGGCTCGGGCTCGAGGGGCGCGTGCAGAAGGGGCTCGAGGCGGTCCGTGAGGTCGTCGGCAAGGTCTGGCCGTGGGTGCTCGCGGGCATCGCGGTCGGCGCCGGCATCCACGGCTACGTCCCCGAGGGGATGCTCGCCGAGGTGATGGCGAAGTCGGCGTGGTGGTCGGTGCCGGCGGCCGTGCTGATCGGAGTCCCGCTCTACTCGAACGCCGCCGGGATCCTGCTCGTCGGTTGGCTGTTCAACGCGGCGCTCTGATGGAGGCGGTCGTGAAGATTCAGGTGCTCGGGACCGGATGCACGAAGTGCAAGCAGCTCACTGCGATCGCGGAGAAGGCCGTCGCGGAGCTCGGCCTCGGCGTGCCCGTCGAGAAGGTCGAGGAGCTCCGGGAGATCATGAAGTTCCAGGTGATGTCGACGCCGGCGGTCGTGGTGGACGGCGTCGTACGATCGACCGGGAAGGTCCTCTCCCTCGACGAGGTGAAGGGCTTCCTGCGGAGCTGACGGAGCGAGCGCGGAGCCCGCCTCCCGGCGGGCCCTCGACGCGACCGGTTCGGCGTGGCAGCGAGGTCAACGCGGCCGACGCTTCAGCGCAGCCCCTCTTCGTCCGCGAAGGCCTCGAGCCTGGCGCGGATCGCGTCACGAGTCTTGCGGAACTTTTGCAGTTGATCCTCGCGGGAGAGCTCCGGCTCCTCCTTCGCAGCGGGATCCGGCATCGGCCAGTGGAGCTTGCGCGCCTCGCCCAGGAAGACCGGGCAGACCTCCTCGTCGCAGAGCGTGATGACGGTGTGCACGCTCTTCGGATCGATCGACGAGACGTTCTTCGAGCGGTGGCGCGTGAGGTCGATCCCGACCTCGTCCATCGCCTCGATGGCGAGCGGGTTGACGGCGGCGGGCTCGCTGCCGGCGCTCTGGACCGGCACGCGCCAGCCGAAGATCGCGCGCGCGAGCCCCTCGGCGATCTGGCTGCGGGCCGCGTTCGCGACGCAGAGGAAGAGGACGCCGGGCATCTTTGCGGTCATGTCTTGGCAGTTTCCATGGCGGGCGCGTCCGTCGGAAAGAAGCGTCGCTGCGCCCAGAGCGCGACGTTCACGAGGCCGATGAGGGCAGGGACCTCGACGAGGGGGCCGATCACGGCAGCGAACGCTGCGCCGCTGTGGAGCCCGAAGCTTGCGATGGCGACTGCGATGGCGAGCTCGAAGTTGTTCGAGGCCGCGGTGAAGGAGAGCGTCACGGTCTGGCGGTAGTTCGCGCCGACGGCGCGGCTGAGGAAGAACGACACGCCGAACATGATCCCGAAGTAGAGCCCGAGCGGCAACGCGATCCGAAGCACGTCGAGCGGGAGCTGCACGATCGTCTCGCCCTTGAGCGAGAACATCACGACGATCGTGCCGAGCAGCGCGACGAGCGTGATGGGCGAGATCCGCGGTACGAACTCCCGCTCGTACCAATCGCGGCCTTTCTTTGCGACGAGCACGCGCCGCGTGAGGAAGCCCGCGACGAACGGCACGCCGAGGTAGAGCGCGACGCTCTCCGCGATGTCCACGATCGAGACGTCGACGACGGCGCCCGGAAGGCCCAGCCACGACGGGATCGCGGTCGCGAAGAGCCACGCGTAGAGCGGAAAAAACAGGACCTGGAAGATCGAGTTGAAGGCCACGAGGCCCGCGCAGTACTCGGTGTCGCCCTTCGCCAGCTCGTTCCAGACGATGACCATCGCGATGCAGCGCGCGAGACCGACCAGGATGAGCCCCAGCCGGTACTCGGGGTGATCCGGCAGCAGCAGCACCGCGAGCGCGAACATCAGCACCGGGCCGATCACCCAGTTCTGCACGAGCGAGAGCAGCAGCACGCGCCGATCGCGGAAGACCTTGCCGAGCTCCTCGAAGCGCACCTTCGCGAGGGGGGGGTACATCATCAGCACGAGGCCGATCGCGATCGGGATCGAGGTCGTGCCGACGGACATCGCGCCGAGCGCCGCCGGCACGGACGGCACCGCGAATCCCAGTCCGACGCCCGCGCCCATCGCGAGGAAGATCCAGAGCGTCAGCCAGCGGTCGAGGAACGACAGGCGGGAGGCGACGGAGGTGGGGGCGGAGGCGCTCAAGGGGGCGGAACCTAGCGCGCCGCGCCGGCGGATGCAGCGGAGAAAGCGCGCACCCAGCCCTCCACCTCCGCACGGGTCGGGATCCCTCCGGCGTGCACGACCCGCTCATCGACGACGACGGCAGGGGTCGACATCACGCCGTACGCGACCATCTCGGCGGTCTTCGTCACCTTCTCCACGGTCGCGTCGGCGTGTTCGGCCTCGAGGACCTCCCGCACGAGCCGCTCGGTCCACGCGCAGCTCCCACAGCCTTTGCCCAGGATCTTCACGACGTGCGTCGCCATGGCTCACCTCATCGACCAGAGGAACCACAAGCCGCCGAGGACCAGCACGACGCCGATCCCCCGGCGGAAGATCGCGACGGCGCGGGTGGCGCCGCGCGAGTCGAGGAAGCGCTCGGTCGCGTCGCCGAAGAGGCCGGCGGCGGTGACGACGGCGGTGTGCGCGACCGCGAAAGAGACGAGGAGCCCCACGGCGTGGAGCGGGTGATCGCGCGTGAGCGTGGCGGCGACGCCGAGCGCGGGCGCCATGAACGAAAACGTGCACGGGCCGAGGCTCGCGCCGAACAGGAAGCCCACGAGCACGGGGCTCGCGCGGCGGCCCTGCACGCGGTTCGTGAGCGAGGCGAACCACGGCAGCTCGACGACGCCGAGCAGCTGCAGGCCGAAGGCGAAGAAGACGACGGCGCCCAGCAGGTTCCCCCAGCGGCCGAGATCGCCGGCGACGCGGCCGATCGCGACCGTCGCGCCGCCCACGATCACGAACGAGAGCAGCACGCCGAGGCCGAAGAGCAGCGCGACGCCGCGGGCGGAGCGGCCGGGCGCGCGGTGGGCCTGCACGACGCCGACGACGAGCGGCACGCCGGCGAGGTGGCAGGGGCTGATGAGCACGCTGGCAGCGCCCAGCAGCGCGGCCGCGGCGAGGCTCACGAGCGGGGCGCCTTCGAGGGCGGCGCCGATCGAAGCGAGCCACTCGTTCATGGTCCGCACCGCACGCCGTGGCGGGCGAAGCGCGTGAGGATCTCGGCGCGCGCGAGGAAGCCCGTGTGGCGGTCGAGCTCGCGGCCGGCGCCGTCGAGGAAGATCTGCGTCGGGATGACGCGCACGCCGAACTTCGCGGCCGCGGCCTCGTCTTTGAAAACGTCGATCTCCTCGACGCCGAGGCCCGAGGGGCACTCGGCGCGCAGCAGCGCCAGCTCCTCGTGCATGGCCTTGCAGCTCTTGCAGGTCGTCGAGCCGAGCTCGACGAGGCGCGCGCCGGTCAGGGTCGCGTCCGCGACGACGGGGGCGGTGGGCGTGGCCGCGGGGCGCAGCAGGACCGCAGCGCCTGCCGCCGAGGCGACCACGAGGAAGATCCCGACGCGGAGCAGCCGGCCGGGCGCGGCGGCCGGCGCGGTCACGGCGTGGCCCGCGTCTCTGCGCGCGTCCCCGTGCTCCACGGTTCGAGCGCGATCCGCACGCCGTGGCCCGCGAGCTCCTTCAGGTGCGTCGCCTCGTTCGCGCGGCGGGCGCGCAGCACCGGATCGGTCACCGCGAGCGGCGTGAGGCTCTGGTTCACGACCCAGGCGAAGGGCCGGATCTCCGCCCGCGCGAGATCCTGCTCGAGCTGCATCGCCTCGTGGATCGGCGTCGCCTCCGGCAGCGTCACGAGCAGCACGTGCGTGAAGGCCGGATCGCGAAGACGAGGGAGCAGGAGCTGCACGGCCTCCGGGTTCCCGCTCGGTTTCCTGAGTACCTCGCGGTGGTACGACTCGGCGGCGTCGAGCAGCAGGAGCGTGTGGCCCGTCGGCGCCGTGTCGATGACGACGAAGCGGTCCGCGCCCTGCGCGACGGTCTCGGCGAAGGCGCGGAAGACCGCGATCTCTTCCGTACACGGGCTGCGAAGGTCCTCTGCGAGCAGGGCCCTGCCGGGCGCGTCGAGGCCTGCGCCCGCGCTCTCCAGCACGAGCGCCGTGTAACGCCGGGTCTCTTCGGCCGGATCGATCCGGGTCACGCGCAGGTTTGCAGCTCCGTCGCTCCACTCGCGCGCCGCCGCCTCCACGTGCGCCGCCGGATCGGTCGTGGTCAAGGTCACCGGCAGGCCGCGCCGCGCCAGCTCGCTCGCGATGCGCGCGGCGATCGTCGTCTTGCCGACGCCGCCTTTGCCCATGGTCATCACGACGCCGTGGCGGAGCTGCTCGAGCTCGTCGACGAGCGCCTCGAGCCGCACGTGCGCAAAGCTGTCCGGTGCGGC
>CAYHCR010000172.1:0-7005 GCA_964354895.1 uncultured Myxococcales bacterium
AGACCGCGAGGCTCGCGCCCTGCGCGGCGCAGAGCAGCACGTAGCCGAGGAAGGCGAGCGGCAGCGGCAGGTGCGCGAAGGTCTGCAGCAGGTGCACGACCCAGAAGTAGCCGCCGAGGTGCGTGACGAAGCCCATCACCCACGAGACGAGCAGCGCCCGCTTCCAGCTCGTCGTGCCGTGCAGCGCCACGAGCACCGGCGCGAGGCAGACGAAGGTCAGGTACCACTGGTCGAAGCCGACGAAGCCCGTGAAGTAGAGGACGCCGGAGAGGACCGCGAGGCCGAGCGAAGGGAGCAGGTTCACCGGCGGACCGTAGAACGGCGGAGCGGGGGCGGGCAACGCGGGGGTGGCGCGCCGCGCGGACGGAGGTACGCTCCGTCCCTTTCCCCGGGAGGCCGCCATGCCGATGAAGCTCCGCACCCCGATGCCCGATCTCTCCGGCGCGACGGACTGGCTGCACGGCGCGGCGGTGACGCCGGCAGAGCTGCTCGGTCATGTCACGCTCGTGCACTTCTGGGCCGTGAGCTGCGGGATCTGCAAACCGCACCTGCCGACGATCGTCGAGTGGACGAGGGAGTACGCGCCAAAGGGCGTGCGCTTCGTCTCGATCCACATGCCGCGCCAGGAGTCGGACACCGACGTGCCGGCGGTCGAGAAGACGGTGGGCGAGTACGCGATCCCGCACGCGACGGCCGTCGACAACACGCACGCGATCACCGACGCGTTCCAGAACGAGTACGTGCCCGCCTACTACGTCTTCGACGAGGCGGGCGCGCTGCGGCTCTCGATCTCGGGAGAGAAAGTCCTGCCGCAGGTGAAGGCCATGCTCGACCGCCTGCTCGCGAAGACGACCGAGGCGTAGGCCGGCAGAATCAGCCGAAGGTCACGCTCTCCTTCACGAGGAGCGTCGTCTCGATCGTCGCGCCGGGCAGCAGCGCCGCGAGCACCTCCCCCGGACGGGCGGAGGTCTCCTGTCCGGCGCGCACGGAGAAGCGCAGCCCGCCCTCGCACGGCTCCACGAGCGGCACGAGCTCCTTGAGCTCGAGCGTGCGGACGCGCGGCGCCCGCTGCGCGTCGCGTCGGCCGCGGCCTTTGGGCGGCTTCTTCGCCGGCAGCTCGCGCTGGACGGGCACCGAGGTCGCGGCCCGGAAGCGGTCGGCGGCGGCGGTCAGCGCCTCGGCGGCGAGCGCCGGCAGCGCGGCGCGCCACGTCACCTGCGTGATCGCGTCCTGCAGGCTGAGGGCCTCCTTGGGCAGCGGCGAGACGTCGCCGATCGTGAAGCCCTCCGGCAGCGTCGCGTTGAGGCGCTCGCGCAGCTCCGCAGGCGGCACGGGCACGGTCAGCTCTGCGTCGAAGTACTCCGCGAGGCTGCCGACGCCGACGGGCAGGGCGGGGCCGAACGAGAGCCGGGGCTTGGGGGAGAAGCCCTCGGTGAAGACGACCGCGAGGCTCGCGCGGCGGAAGGCGCGGGCGAACATCGTCATGGTCTCGAGGTGCGAGATCGCGACCGCGCGGCCCGTCTTGGTCCAGCGCACGCGGGCGAAGTGGCGCTCGCGCAGCGCGTAGGTCCGGCGGGTCATCCGGAGCGCGAAGGCCTCCTCGGTCTCCTCGTCGCGGCGGAGCGCGGGGCCCGCGATGTTGGGCGGGGCGCCGAGGGGGAAGGAGGGGAAGGCGGCCGAGCCAGCGGCGGCGACAGCGTCAGCGGCGGCGGCGGCGACAGCGTCAGCGGCGGCGACAGCGGCAGCGGCAGCGGCGCCCTCTTCGTCGGAGTTCGAGGACGGCTCGTCGTCCGCGTCCTGGTTCGAAGGAGGGGTCGCGAAGGCGTCCGAATTCGACGCCGGTGCGGCGTCGTCCTTCTCCCAGGCGCGGAAGCCCGAGACGCCGGGGCCGACGACCGGCAGGCGGGCGCCGGCCTCGTGCAGCTCCACCTCCGGCCCTCGGGGTGCCACACCTGCGTCCTTCGTCAGCGGCGCCAGTCGGAGGTCGTAGGGCCGCCCGTCCTCGTGGATGTACTCGCGCGGATCGTAGACGCGGGTCTGCACGACCTCGTAGTCGCACGCGTCGCAGACGGTGCAGTGGTCGATCGCGCAGTCGACGAGCCCGCCCTCGTGGTGCGCCTGCTCGCGCTCCTTCCAGAGGTGGCTCTTGCTCACCTCGGCGTCGATCACGTCCCACGGCAGGATCTCGTCGCGCCCCTTCTCCCGGTGCGCGAAGAAATCGAGCCCGACCCCGTGCTCCGCCTCCATCGCGTCGAACGCCGCGACCCAGCGCGGGTACTGGAAGTGCTCGCTCCAGCCGTCGAGGCGCGCGCCGTTGCGGAAGGCGTGCAGCACCGCGGTCGCCGCGCGCCGATCGCCCAGGCAGAGCCCCGCCTCGACCCGCGAACCTTCCGCCTCGTGGTACTTCAGATCGATCGCGCCGCCGCGCGGCCCCGCCGCGTCGCGCAGCAGCTGGTGGCGCCGCCGCGTCTCGTCGAGCGTGACGTGCGGCTCCCACTGGAACGGCGTGAAGGGCTTCGGCACGAAGGTCGAGACGCCGACGTTGATGCTCGCCTTCTGCGTGTATTTCCGGCCGACCTCGAGGGCGCGCTTGGAGAGGTCCACGATCGCCCGCACGTCGTCGTCGCGCTCCGTCGGCAGGCCGATCATGAAGTAGAACTTCACGAGGCTCCAGCCGGCGCCGAAGATCGTCTCGACGGCGTGCAGCAGGTGCTTCTCCTCGTTGCCCTTGTTGATCACGCGCCGCAGCCGCTCGCTGCCCGCCTCCGGCGCCACGGTGAAGCCGCCCTTGCGCACGCGCCGGATCTGCTCGGCGAGCCGCGCGTTCATCGTCTCGGTGCGGAGGGAAGGTATGCCGACGGAGATCTTCTCGGGGCCCCAGCGATCGAAGAAGTCCTCGAGCATGCCGTTGAGGCACTGGTAGTCGCCGGCGGAGAGCGAGAGGAAGCTCACCTCCTCGTAGCCGGAGTTCTTCAGGCCGATCTCCGCGAGCTCCCGCACGAGGTGCGGATCGCGCTGGCGCGTCGGCCGCGTGATCATGCCGACCTGACAGAAGCGGCAGCCGCGCGTGCAGCCACGCTGGATCTCGATCGGGATGCGGTCATGCACGGTCTGCATGAACGGCACGATCGGCGCAGAGGTGAACGGCGCGGCGTTCAGATCGGGGATCACCCGCCGCACGACGCGGTCGTAGCCGGGCTTGAGCGCCTCGATCGCGCGGATCGGCCCGCCCCGCTCGAACTCGAAGCGGAAGAGCGACGGGACGTAGACGCCCTTGATCTCGGCGAGCTCCCAGTGCAGCTCTGCGCGCGTCCCGCCCGACTCCTTCCACGCGCGCACGAGCGCGTTGACCTCGTGCACGACCTCGTCGCCTTCGCCCACGACGAAGGCGTCGAAGAAGGGCGCGATCGGCTCGGGCGAGTGGGCGCACGGTCCGCCGCCGATCACGATCGGATCGTCCGGCGTGCGGTCGGCCGTGAGCAGCGGGATGCCGGAGAGCTGCAGCAGCGAGAGCACGCTCGTGTAGCAGAGCTCGAACTGGAGGGTGATCCCGAGCACGTCGAAGTCGCGCACCGGGGCGCGGCTCTCGAGCGTGAAGAGCGGCTTGTTCGCGCGCGTGAGCGCCTCGGAGAGGTCGGGCCAAGGCAGGAAGACGCGCTCGCACGCGACCTCGGGGCGACGGTTGAGCACGTGGTACAGCACGCGGAAGCCGAGGTTCGACATCCCGACCTCGTAGGTGTCGGGGAAGGCGAGCGCCCACGTCACCTCGGCGGCGTGGAGATCCTTGCGGATCGAGTTCACCTCGCCGCCGACGTAGCGGGAGGGCTTCTCGGCCTGCAGGATCAGGGCGTCGACTTCGACGGGCTGGAACGGTCGGCTCATGGGCCGCCGGATATGGGGCAGATCGGCCCGCCGGGCAAGCGGCGCACGCATCGGGAAAGCCGCTGCCTCCGCGCGACGTCGCCCCCGCGCGGCGTTCTGGGGGCCCGCGCGGCGCGGGCCTGCCTTCAGCCCCGCCCGAGCCGCCGGAGCAGCTCCGCCTCGTCGATCACCTCGACGCCGAGCGCCTGCGCCTTCTTGCGCTTGCTGCCGGCCTTCTCGCCCGCGACGAGCAGCGAGGTCTTGGCGGAGATCGAGTCGGTGACCTTGCCGCCCGCGCGCGTGACCGCCGCCTTCGCCTCGTCGCGCGTCATCCCGGTCAGCTCGCCGGTCAGCACGACGGTCTTCCCCGAGAAGGGCAGCAGCCCCGCCGCCGGTGGCTCCGGGGGCAGCGGGGAGACGTGCGTCAGGAGCCGCTCGAAGGACGCGCGACTCTTCGGGTCCTTGAAATAGGCCCGCACCGACGCCGCCCGCTTGCCCTCGCCCTTCGCCTTCGCGTTCGAGCCGAGGACCTTCCCCAGCGCCCCCTCGTCCGCCGCCGCGAGCGCCTCCGGCGTCGGGAAGCTCTGCGCCAGCAGCTCGCCCATCGTCTCGTTGATGAGCCGGATCCCCAGCGCGTTGTAGAAGCGCCCCAGCGGCGGCGTGCGCGCGCGCTCCCGCGCCTCGATCAGGCTCTTCGCGACCTTCGGCCCCACCGCGTACGTCTTCTCGCCGACCACGCGATCGAGCCCCGCGAGCGTCGCCTCGTCGAGCTCGAAGAGCGAGGCGGCGTCCCGCACGAGCCCCTTGCGCACGAGCTGGGCCACGAGCTCGTCGCCCAGGCCTTCCCAGTCGAGCGCACGCCGCGAGACAAAATGGAGCAGCCGCCCCTCGAGCTGCGCGGGACACGCCGCCGACGGGCAACGCCAGGCGGCGGCGCCCTCCTCCCGCACGATCGGCGTGCCGCAGGAGGGACAGTCCTGCGGAAACCGGAACGGCGGAAGTTCCGCCGTGCGCCGCTCCGGCAGCGCCCGCACGACCTCGGGGATCACGTCGCCCGCGCGCCGCACGATCACGACGTCGCCCGCGCGCACGTCCTTCTCGCGGAGCTGATCCTCGTTGTGCAGGGTCGCGTTCGTGACGATCACCCCGCCGACCTTGACCGGCGCGAGCCGCGCGACCGGCGTGAGCACGCCCGTACGGCCGACCTGCAGCTCGATCGCCTCGAGCGTCGTCTCCGCCTCCTCGGGCGGGAATTTGTAGGCCGTCGCCCAGCGCGGGCTGCGCGAGACGAAGCCCGCGAGCTCGCGCAGCGCCTCGTCGTCGAGCTTCGCCACGACGCCGTCGATGTCGAAGGCGAGCCCCGGCCGCGCCGCGCGGATCTTCTCCCAGTACGCCTGCACACCTTCCGCGTCCGTCGCCGGCTCGATCTCGACGGCGACGCGGAAGCCGAGGGCCGCGAGCCGCGCGAGCTTCTCCCGGTGCGAGGCGAAGGACTCCGAGCAGCGGCCGAGCTCGTAGGCAAAAAAATGGAGCGGCCGGGTCGCCGTGATCGCCGGATCGAGCTGCCGCAGGGAGCCCGCCGCCGCGTTGCGCGGGTTCGCGAACGGCTCGTCGCCGTCCTGCTCCGCCCGGCGGTTGAGCGCGGCAAAATCGCGCCGGAGCATCACGCACTCGCCCCGCACCTCGAGCAGCGCGGGCGCGCCCGCCGGCAGCCGCAGCGGGATCGAGCGGATCGTGCGCAGGTTTGCCGTCACGTCTTCGCCCGTGACGCCGTCGCCGCGCGTGCTGCCCACCGTCAGCGCGCCCGCCTCGTAGACGAGCTCGACCGCGAGCCCGTCGAGCTTGGGCTCGCACGAGTAGGTCAGCGCGCCGGTGACGCCGAGCCGCTTGCGCAGCGACGCCTCGAAGTCGAGCAGCTCTGCCACGGAGAAGACGTTGTCGAGCGAGAGCATCGGCCGCGCGTGCTTCACCTGCCCGAAGCCGTCGAGGGGCGCGCCGCCGACCCGCTGCGTGGGCGAGTCGGCCGTCACCAGCGCCGGATCAGCGGCCTCGAGCGCCCGCAGCTCGCGCATCCGCTCGTCGTACGTCGCGTCGCTGACCGTCGGTCGGTCGAGCACGTAGTAGGCGTGGTCGTGCGCGCGGAGCTCTTCGCGGAGCGCCTCGGCGCGGCGCGCGGCGCCTTCGGGAGCGGTCACCATGCCGCGAAGGTAGCGGGTCGCGGCCGGTCCTGCTTGACACGCACTGGAGCCGGTCGTACGAAGCCTGCCGATCCCCTCCGCTCCTGCGTCGTCTCACGAGCGTCCCGCGTGTCCCGGGTGCAGAACGCCCGACACGCGGGTTTGGTCCGGGGATCCCAATGCCCAGGTCGCGTCGTGTCGACGTGGCCGTCGCGAGATCCCGTGACCACACGTTCCTCCGAAGGCCCCCGCAAGCCGAAGAAGCGCGCCGCGGCGGCCCCCGCAGCTGAGGCGAAGCCCAAGCGCCCTCGACGCAAGATCGTCGGCAGCGCCCCGGTCGCGGCGCCCGTCGAGGCCGAGCCAGAAGCGCTCGACGATCCGGACGACGTCGCGGATGACGCGGACGACGGAGACGACGACGTGGCGGTCGCGCCGGCGGTCCACGCCCCGCGCCCGATGCCCGCCGCCGCTCCTCCTGCCGCGACCGCGACCGCGACGCCGGCCGCGACCTCGACGCCGACGGGCACCCCGGCGGTCGCGCCGAACGCCTGGCGCCGTCAGGGCCCGCCGCCTCCGATCTGGGGCCACAACGCGGACGACGATCACGGCCATCGTCGGCGCGGTCGACACGGACACGAGCGCGCCCCCACCGGCCCGCCGCCCGGGCTGCCCGCCGACATCGACGAGGGTGTCGCAGAGCCGCCGCGACCGGACGAGGTGATCGTCAACCTCGCCGAGCTCAAGAAGCTCAAGACCGCGCAGCTCGCGCACATGGCGGAGGACCTCGGCGTCGAGGCGCCGGGCGGCATGCGCAAGCAGGATCTCATCTACGAGATCCTGCAGGCCAAGAGCGTGCAGCAGGGCCGGGTCTACGGCGAGGGCACGCTGGAGATCCTCCCCGACGGCTTCGGTTTCCTCCGCGCGCCCGACTACAACTACCTGCCTGGTCCCGACGACATCTACGTCT
>CAYHCR010000173.1:0-6994 GCA_964354895.1 uncultured Myxococcales bacterium
GAGCGCCTCGCGCTTGACCGGATCGACGAGCTTCTTCGCGAGCTCGAGGCCGCTCATGGCGTCCTGCGCGTAGACGACCGTGCCGCCCCCGTACGCCGGCGCGATCTTCCGATCGACGAAGCCGCGAGAGAGCGCCGCGCCGCCGACGAGCATCGGGATCTGCACCCCCGCGCGCGAGAGATCCTCCGCGGTCGCGACCATCTGCTGCGCGCTCTTCACGAGCAGCCCCGAGAGGCCGACCATGTCCGGCTGGTGCTGCTTCACGGCCGCGATCAGCTGCTCGGGCGGCACCTTGATGCCGAGGTTCACGATCTCGAAGCCGTTGTTGCCCAGGATGATCTCCACGAGGTTCTTGCCGATGTCGTGGACGTCGCCCTTCACCGTGGCGAGCACGACCTTTCCGCGCGAGGCGCTCTGCGCCTTCGACATGTGCGGCTCGAGGAACGCGACGGCCGCCTTCATCACCTCGGCGCTCTGCAGGACCTCGGCGACGATCAGCTCGTTCTTCCCGAAGAGCCGGCCGACCTCGTCCATGCCCGCCATGAGCGGGCCGTTGATGATCTCCAGCGGCGGGCAGGTCTGCAGCTTGGTCGCCAGGTCCTCCGGCAGCCCATCCCGGCTCCCCTCGACCACGCAGCGCGCGATGCGCTCGTCGAGGGGCAGCTCTGCGCGGGCCCGCCCCGGGGCGACCTTCACGCGGTCGCGGAAGTGGGCGGCGAACGCTGCGACGGGATCCGGCCCGCGCGTCCAGAGCAGATCCTCCGCCACCTTGCGATCCGCGTCCGGGAGCGTGGCGTAGCGCTCGAGCTTCTCCGTGTTGACGATCGCGAGATCGAGCCCTGCCTGGACGCAGTGATACAGAAACACGGCGTTGAGCACCTCGCGGCCGTTCTCGGGCAGCCCGAAGCTGACGTTGCTGATGCCGAGCACCGTCCGGCAGCGCGGGAAGCGCCGCTTGATCGCGCGCACGCCCTCGATCGTCGAGACCGCCGAGCCGACGTACTGCGCGTCGCCCGTGCCGCAGGGGAAGACGAGCGGATCGAAGTAGAGATCCTCCTCCGGGATGCCCCAGGTCTCGGTCAGGATCCGGTGGCTGCGCTCCGCGATCGCGAGCTTGCGCTCGACCGAGACGCCCATGCCCTGCACGGGATCGTCGTCGATACATCCGACCACCAGCGCGGCGCCGAATTTCTTGGCGAGCGGCACGACCTCCTCGAACCGCTCCTCGCCGTCTTCGAGGTTGATCGAGTTCACGATCGCCTTGCCCTGGCAGTACGTGAGCGCCTCGGCGATCACGGCGGCGTCCGTCGAGTCGAGCATGATCGGCGCGCGGACCTTCTTGCCGAGCAGCTCGAGGAACGCGTTGAGATCGCTGCGCTCGTCGCGATCGGGGTTTGCGAGACACACGTCGATGATCTGCGCGCCGCCCTTCACCTGGGCGCGGCCGATCTCGGTGGCCTCTTCGAGCTTCCCCTCGGCGATCAGGCGCTTGAACTTCCGGGAGCCGATCACGTTCGTGCGCTCGCCGACGAGCACGGGCCGCTCGTCGTCGCGGACCTCGAGCACGTCGATGCCCGAGAGCGTGCTGCGACGACGGGCCGTGGCCTTGCGGGGGCGGCAGCGCTTCGCGACCTGCGCGAGCGCCTCGACGTGCGCCGGGGTCGTCCCGCAGCAGCCGCCGATCACGTTGATCCAGCCCTCCTCGCAGAAGCGCTCGACGACCCGCGCGAGCATCGCCGGCGTCTCGAGGTAGCGCCCCTCCTCGTCGGGGAGGCCGGCGTTGGGCACGCACGAGACGGGCGCGCGCGTGATCCCGGAGAGCGTGCGCAGGTGGTCGGTCATGAACGCAGGACCGGTCGCGCAGTTGAGGCCGAGGTAGAGCAGATCGACGTGCTCGAGCGAGGCCGCGAGCGCCTCGACGCCCTGCCCCGCCAGCATCGTGCCCGTCGGCTCGATCGTGCCGCTCACGGCGATCGGCAGCTGCAGCGGCCGCCCCGCCTGCGCCGCCTGGATCCCGAGGATCGCCGCCTTCACGTTGCGCGTGTCCTGGCAGGTCTCGACGAGGAAGTAGTCGACGCCACCGTCGTGCAGCGCTGCAGCCTGCACGCGGAAGTGCTCGACGAGCGCGGGGAACGTCACGCCGCCGGTGACCGAGATCGCCTTCGTCGTCGGACCGATGGAGCCGGCGACCCAGCGCGGCCGCTCGGAGGTCGAGAAGGCGTCCGCGACCTCGCGCGCCAGCCGCGCCGCCTGCACGTTGATCTCGTGCGTGAGGTCGGCCAGCCCGTACTCCGCCAGCACCAGCGGCGTCGCGCCGAAGGAGTTCGTCTCCTGCACGTCTGCGCCGGCGCGCGCGTAGGCGGCGTGCACGTCGCGGATCACGTCGGGCCGCGTGAGCACGAGGTGCTCGTTGCAACCCTCGAGGTGCGCGCCGCCGAAGTCGTCCGGTCCCAGGTCGCGCTCCTGCAGCGCCGTCCCCATCGCGCCATCGAGCACGAGGATCCGCTCCTGCATAGCTTCCTTCAGCGCGGCGATGCGGGCCCTGCGATCCATGACGACTCCCCGTCGGCCGAGGCGCGGCGCGACGCGCGCGGAACGTAGCGCGGGCTCGATCCGCGCGGAAGGCGGGGGGCCGCGTCGGGGCACGTCGGCGCCGCGGGCTCAGGGCCGCGCGGGCGGGATCACTCCTCCTCCTTCGGGCCGTCGAGCTGCTCGTCCATCCTGTCCGCGCGGTCCTCGGCCTCGCGCTCGATCGTCGCGGCGCCCTTGCGGAAGTATTCCATGTCGTGCTGGCCGGCCATCGCCTCCTGGCCCCGGGCCGCGCGCGCGCCGCCCCACGCCATCCAGAGCCCGTAGAGCACGGCCGCGCCGATCAGCAGCGATCCCAGCAATTTGACGATCTTCATCGCCTGACTCTACGCGATCACCCGAGCCGGCCGAGCTCCAGGCGGAACGCGGCCCCTCCGCCGATCCGGCTCGCGACGTGCAACTCGCCGCCCTGCTCCTCGACGAGCTCACGCGCCGCCGCGAGGCCGAGCCCGGGAAAGCCGGGGCGGATCGGCGCCCCGCCCCGGGTGAAGACGTCCGCGACCGCCTCCTCCGGCACGCCCGGTCCGTCGTCCGCGACCTCGAGCCAGGAGCTCCCCGCGGTGGTGCCCGAGCTGACCCACGCGCGGCCGTCCCGACCGCCGACGACCTCCGCGCTGTGGTTGAGCAGGTGGACGAGGACCTGCACGAGCCGCGATCCGTCGCAGCTCACCCGCGCGGGCGCGAGCTCGACGGTGAGGCGCGCGCGACCGAGGAATCGGTTGCGGACGAGCAGCACGGCCGCCCTCGCGAGCTCCGCGAGATCTTCGACGCGCCGCCCGCCCGCCGCCGGCTGCGCGCTCATGCGCACGGCCTCGACGACGGCGCGCACCCGGCCGACGCCGTCGAGCGCCTCGGCGATGCAGGGGCCGAGATCCGCGAGCGCCTCCACGGCCTGGGCGTGGTCCTGTGGCGCCGTCTTCGTCCCGAGCCGATCGCCGAGCGCGGCCTCGATCGCGGCACGATGGCCGTGCAGCGTCTCGAGCGCCTTCTCGACGTACGCGAGCGGATTGTTCACCTCGTGGGCGATCCCGGCCGCCAGGTTCCCGAGCACGACGAGCCGCTCCTGCATCAGCAGCTGCTGCTCGAGTCGGCGCTGCCGGGCCTGCGCGGCGACCAGCTCCTCGGCCACCGTCGCGCGGGCCTCGGCGCGCTCGACCCGGGCGTGGGCCCGGGAGGCCGCGACCGCCTGCGCGACCGTTCGCGCGAGGTGCGCGCCCCGGAACGGCTTCTCGATGAACGACCAGGCGCCCGCCTGCAGCGCTTTCACGGCCACGTCGATCGAGCCGTGCGCGGAGAGCATCACGACCGGGAGGTTCGGCTCGACGGCCCGCAGCTCGGGCAGCAGATCAAGGCCCGACTTGCCGGGGAGCATGAGATCGAGCACCACCGCGTCGATCCCGCCGGCCACGACCGCCGCCATTCCGGCCGCCGCGTCGAGCACCGTACTGACGCGCGCGCCCCTCGCCCGGAAGTTGGCCTGCACGAGCTCCCCGACCGCCTCCTCGTCGTCGACGACGAGGACGTGCAGCCCTTCGAGCTCTCGATCCCCACCCATGTGCTCCCTCGGGCCGGCACGCCTCCCGCGATGGCGCCGCCCGCTGGCCGGGGCGGCGCCTGCCAACGTTGCAAGGTCGCAGCCGTCTCATCCCCGCTCCGAACGCGCCCGATCCGTACACGGGCAGGGGGTCGGCGGGACCAGCCGGGTCCGGTCGTACCCCGGGGCCCGTCGCGTGGACCGGCCACCGGACGACAGATCACCGCTCCGCTGGGCGGATCAGCCGATCAAGCCGACCCGACGCAGCAGCGCCGAGGGATCGGGCGGGCGCCCGAGGAACGCGTGGAACAGTTCGGCCGGATCCCGCGCGTCCCCCTGCGAGAGGATCGCGTCGCGGAACGCCTCGCCGGCCGCGCGGGAGAGCACGCCCTCCTCCGCGAAGCGCGAGAACGCGTCGGCGTCGAGCACCTCGGCCCACTTGTAGCTGTAGTAGCCGGCCGCGTAGCCGACGGGGCTGCCGAAGAGGTGGAGGAACGACGCGATCATCGCCGTGCCCTCGGGCGGCGCCACCGGCTGGAACGGCGCGAGCACGCCGTTGGACCAGGCGATCGGATCGCCGTCCGTCGCCGGATCGAAGCGCGTGTGCAGCAGCAGGTCCGCGTACGCGAAGGAGAGCTGGCGGTGCTGCGCGCTCGCGCCCCGGTAGCGCCGCGCGGCGAGCATCTTCTGCAGCAGCGCCTCGGGCAGCTTTGCGCCAGTCTCGACGTGGCGCGCGAACCGATCGAGCGCCTCTCTCTCCCAGCACCAGTTCTCGAGGATCTGGCTCGGGAGCTCCACGAAGTCCCACGCCACGTTCGTCCCGGCGAGGCCCTTCACCTCGACGCGCGAGAGCAGGTGGTGCAGCAGGTGGCCGAATTCGTGGAAGACGGTCTGCACCTCGTCGTGCGTGAGGAGCGCGGGCGCGCCGTCGATCGGCGGCGTGAGGTTGCCGCAGACGAGCCCGAGGTGCGGCTCGAACGCGAGGGCCTCGGGCGCAGCGGCAGAGGTGTCCACCGCCCGCGGCCCCCCCGTGATCAGGTGGTTCATCCACGCGCCGCCGCGTTTGCTCTCCCGCGGGTGCCAGTCGGCGTAGAAGGAGCCGACGTGCACGCCCGCCTCGTCGCGCACCTCGTAGTAGCGGACCGCGTCGTTCCACCGCTGCGGCTCGTCCCGCTCCGTGACGGTGATCCCATACAGGGAGTGGACGATCGCGAAGAGCCCGTCCAGCACCGCCGGCAGCGGGAAGTACGGCCGCAGCGCCTCGGGATCGAGCTCATACCTCGCGCGGCGCTGCTTCTCGGCCCAGTACGCGACGTCCCAGGGCGCCATCGCACCGAGGTCGCCCGTGCCGCGCCGGAAGTCCTGCAGCTCCTGCTGTTCGCGCGCGAAGGCCGGCGTCGTCTGCGCGATCAGCCCCTCGACGAACCCCAGCGCGCTCGCCCCGCTCTTCGCCATGCGCCGCCGCAGCACGAGGTCGGCGAAGTCCTTCGCCCCCAGCAGCGTCGCCTTCTCCTGCCGCAGCGCGAGGATCTTCGCGACGAGCGCGCGGTTGTCGTGCGGCCCCGCCGCGGCGATCGCCTGCCGCGCCCGCCAGATCGGCTCTCGCAGCGCCGCGTCCTCCGCATACGTGACCACCGCCACGTAGGACGGCTGGTGCAGCGTGAACCGCCACGCCTCCGGGCGCCCCTTCGCCGTCGCCGACGCCTTCGCCGCCGCGCGCGCGCTCGGCGGCAGCCCCGCGAGAAGCGCCTCGTCCGTCACCCACGCCTCGAAGAGGTTCGTCGCGTCGAGCACGTGCTCGGTGAACTGCGTCGTCGCCTGCGCGAGCTCCTCGGCGAGCTGCCGCACCCGCGCCTTCTTCTCCGCGGGCAGCGCCGCGCCCTCGTCCTCCAGCTCCCAGCGCGTCCGCGCGAGGAAGCGCGCCTTCGCCCCCGTCAGCGCCTTCGCCTCGGCCGTCTCCGCGAACGCCTTCACGGCCGCATAGAGCTCGTCGGCGAGCGCGAGCTTCGCGAAGAAGGCGGTGATCCTGGGCTCGACGGCGTTGTGCGCCTTGCGCAGCGCGTCGCTCGACTCGACCGCGACGAGGTGCGAGAGCACGTTTGCCGGTCGACCCACCAGCTCCTGCAACGCCTCGAGCGCGCCGAGGGTGTTCTCGTAGGTCCGGTCCGTCGCCGCCGCCAGGGCCGCGAGCGCACCGTCCGCCTCCGCGATCGCCGCGTCGATCGCCGGCTCGATCTCCTCGGGCCGGATCGCGCGGAACGGGACGTGGAAGTCGGTCGAGCGAAGCGGGAAGGTCTGCATGCGCGGCTCCTCGAGGTGGGACCGGAGCAGGTTGTAGCCGGCTGCGCGCGCGTACGCCGGCCCAAAACGACCACGGCCGGAACCCCCGAAGGGATCCCGGCCGCGTCGATCAGGGCGTTCGCCCGATCAGGCCTTGGGCGCCTCGTCCGGCTGCGACGACGCGGCGTTGCCCGCGAGCGCCTCCTTGCGGGAGAGCCGGATCTTGCCCTGGCGGTCGACGGAGACGACCTTGACCAGCACCTCGTCGCCCTCGTTGAGGACGTCGGTGACGGCCTTCACGCGCTTGTCGGAGAGCTCCGAGATGTGCACGAGACCGTCGGTGCCGGGGAAGATCTCGACGAACGCGCCGAACTCCACGATCCGCCGCACGGTGCCGAGGTAGGTCTTCCCGACCTCCGCCTCCTGCGTGAGGTTGCGGATCATCGCGATCGCCGCCTCGACCTTCGCCGAGTCGCTCGACGCGATGTGGATCTGGCCGTCGTCGTTGATGTCGATGCTGCAGCCCGTCCGCGCGATGATGTCGCGGACGACCTTGCCGCCGGGCCCGATGACGTCGCGGATCTTCTCGGT
>CAYHCR010000174.1:0-6152 GCA_964354895.1 uncultured Myxococcales bacterium
CGGCTGTCCGAACCGGCATGTCCAACGAACTGCGGATTCTGGTGAGCGTCAACACGAGGCAATACTCGACGTAGATCCTCCGATCGCAGTCGTTGCGCAGCTGGATCTTCACCTCGGTCGACCCGTCGTAGCAGGTGCCTCTCTTGAGCTCGACGAGGGTGACGCACGACACCGGGATCCGTCGGTTGTCTGCAGGCCCGCCGCACTCCGGCTGATCGCCAGCCGGTGGGGCGTCTGGCGTGCCGGGGCCGGGCGGCCGAGGGCGGCCGGGTCCGCTCCCACCGCCAGGCGTCCCGGTGCCAGGGCCTCGCCCGTCCGGCTCCTCCGACCCGGGGCCCTCTCCGTCGCGCCGCTTGAGCGGCTTGCCCCCGAGCTTCGTCTTCACACACCTGCCTCCCGTGGCGCAGACCACGTTCTTCGGGCAGTCCCCCTGCCGCTCGTAGCCCGGCGGACAGCGAGGACCGAAGGTCGCCGGGGTCAAGTCGTCTCGAGGCAGATCCGCGGGGAGCTCCTTCGCCGGTGGCGTGTGGACTCCGGTGGTGAGGCCGTAGGGAATCGCCGTCGGCCCGGTGGCCCACACGCAGCTCGTCGGCTGTCCGGGCGGGTGCTGATACCCCGCAGGGCACGCAGGAGGCTCGCCGGGCCTTCCCGCTCCAGCCGCGGACGCCCCCGCGGGAGCGAGCTCGTCGCTACCTGGGCCGTTCGCAGACGGCGTGGCAGTGGCGGGCGCGGCAGCCCTCCGTGGCTTTGCGGCCTCCGCAGCGAGGCGCTCGCGGAACTCCTTGCCGGTGTCCGTCGGTTGCTCACGCAGCTTCGCCATGAGTTCACCGGTCAGCGCGGCGCTCCCCACGCGGTCCTCGTGGGCCCGCGCCTTCTCCTTGGCACGACGTTGGTCGTTCGCCAGGTTCTCCGCGTCGCGATCATCCCTCGCCGCCGTGCGGTCGGCCCCCGCGCGCGCGTCCACGAGCGCTCCCCGTCTCTCCCGGACTGCGTCGAGCTCCTCCTCCGAACGGACTCCGGCGTGTGCCACTGCAGATCCGACCGCGTCGGAGAGAGAGACGGCGCGGCGCGCGTCTTCCGGCTCGAGGCCTCCCGGGAGCACCCCGGCAATGCGTACCGCGCCTGCGATCGTCCCGGTCCCCCCGGCTGCCCGGTACTTCGCCGTGAACCGAAAGCTCATCGGCTTCGCGGAGTCCAACGGCCAGACCTGCACGGCGAAGGAGTCGCCGAGGGGCGCGGGACCGTCGAGGCGAGGCCCGAGATCCCCGGCGGCGACGTTCTGGGCGTCCTTGATCTCAAGAGAGAGGAGCCGGATGTCTCCCTTCTTTTCCCGGAACAGGCGCAGCTCGACGGTGGGGCAGGAGGAGAAGTACCACCAGGCCTTGCCCGCCACGCTGGCCCCGCGGGCGTTCGGCTCGGTGGCACGGACGCTCCAGCGCACGCGCCCGTCGCTCCCTCCAGCGAGCGGCGCGTGCGCTGCGACGGGCAGCCCCTCGTACGCCGCGGCACCGACGGAGGCCACCCAGGCCACGAGCAGCAGGGCGCGCCTCACGGTCCACCGACGGGGGCGAACTTCAGCACCGCACGGAGGTTCTCCGGCAGCGCCGCCTCGATGCTGCGGGCCGACGGGTCGACGCGGAGCTCGAGGGTTCCAGCGGCGCCGCCTGGTCCGCTCCTGCCCCGGTTGCCGGAGCGGCCCGCCTTGCCGTCCGCTCCATGGACCGCCTGCGGCGCACTCGCCGAGGCGTTGCCCGCGGCCACCTGCCCCAGGACGTCGGCGAACGCCGCAGCGCCAGCGACGGCGTTGTTCCCCGAGCTGCCTGCTTCCCCAGCCGCGCCAGCGCCGCCCCCGGCCCCTCCCGCTCCGCCCGGCGCTCGGAGGACGAGGTGCTCGCGGACCGCAGCGCTGCTCGCGACGCCTCGCAGGGTGCCCCCGGTTCCTCCCGGGCCACCGTTGCCGCCGTCGCTGCCGCTGCCTCCGTCGCCGCCGTCGCCGGTCGACCAGCCGTTGCCCCCTCTCCCGCCAGCGCCGCCGCTCCCGCCTTTGCCGCCGGAGCCGCCCCTGCCGCCGCTGGAGAGGATGGTGAGCTTCGGACCGTCGAGGCGCCGGACGAGGACGTCCCGCACGCCGCCGGTCTCGGTCACCACCACGACGAGCCGGACCTTCCCATCGAGGGTGGTCGCCTCGGTCGCCGCAACGGTCACGGTGGGTCCGTCGCCACCGCGGCTGCCGTCCTCCCCCTCGTCCCCCGGCCCGCCGTTGGCGGCGGCGGTCCCCGTCCCGTACGGGGGGCTGCCGTCGCTCCCGGAGCTCCCCGGAACCCCAGACGCGCCGGACGCACCGTCCTCCCCCTCCGCGCCGCCGAGCGCGAGATCGTCTCCGGCGGTCAGGAAGGGAGCCACCGCGGCGAGGAAGTCCGGCGCGAGTTTTCGGCTCGCCGCGAGCTTCCGGTTGCCCACGTACGAGACCTGGATCTGGAACGAGTCGCCGACGAGGTCGTGCGAGGCCGGATCGAGCACGAGGACCTGGCGCGCAGCGTCGAAGCGCGCGCGCCTCGCGCGAACGTCAAACCGCTCCGGCGGGATCCCCAGGGGCGTGCCGGGCCCGCGGACGGTCAGCCAGCGACCGTTGCTGTCTCGGACCGAGATCACGACGGGGAGCTCGGTCCCCGGCGTCACGGCGCTCGGCGCCTGCAACTCGATCCGCAGCTCCTTCGCGCTCGCGGGATCAGGCCCGTCGATCGCGACGAAGTCCGGCGTGAAGGAACGCTCAAGCACGAGCCGGGCCTGGTCTCCTGGAGCCTCCCCGGGCAAGGCCCGATACTCGATTCGCACCGCGTACCGGCGCGCGCCGAGCCGCCTGCGATCGGCCTCGCCTACCAGAGCGTTCACCGCCGGATCCCACGTCATCTCCACCGGCTCGACGAGCAGCCGGTCGGAGGGAAGCGCTGCCCCCGGTTTGCCTCCCAGCTCCCAACGCTGGTCCTTGTCATCCACCACCGAGATCGCCAACTTCAGCGGGTGGCCTGGCCGGACGAACTCTGGTTTCGCCTCTCCACCGAACGAGATCACCATCGTCTTGACGCGGGCCGGTGGCGGTCCGAGCACCGCATCGACGTCCGGACGCAGGATCACCTCGACGCGCCGCCCGTACGCGGTGACGATCGCCGCGTAGTCCGCGCCCGCGAGGGCAGCGCCGCCGAGCAGCGCCGGCGTGACCGTCTGCGTCTCGGCGTCGTAGGTCATGTTGCGCGTGGCGACGGAGAAGCGGTCCCGCCCAAGGGACCCGCGCGAGGTCGAGAAGACGTTCCCGGAGAGGTCCTTGACGTAGACGTGGAGCGGGGTCGGCACCCCGGGGATGACGAGGGCGTCGGGCCTGCCGTCGCCCACTCGCACCACGACCTCGCGCGCCTCGATCGGCCCGCGGAGCGCTGGGTCGATGGCGCAGCCACCGAGCGCGGCGACGAGCGCAGCGGCCGCAGCCGCGCGACAGCACGGAGCATCAATTCCCATGGTTCGCGTACCCCACCGTGAAGACCGTCGCCGAGTCGGAGTCGCCGCCGAGGGAGACGAACTGTGCGCCCCGCAGCTCGACTCCGAGCGCCACCGGGCCGAGGTAGATCCGCTCGGAGATCCACGGGCCGATCGTGAAGCTCGGCCCGTCGGCCTCGAAGTCGGCGACGAGCCAGAGCTGCGCTCCGAGATCGAGGTTCACGAGCGAGACAGGGGACCGGTCCAGACGCGGCCAGCTCAGGAGACGGCAGCCTGCGGCGCCTCCGAGGACCGAGGCGCCTCGCAGCGAGCCCGACTCGCCGAAGAGCGGGGTGATCAGCGGAGCGTAGAGCACGACCGCCTTCCAGTCCCAGTAGAGCCGCAGGTCTCCGGTCGCCGCGTAGAGCGTGCCGGCGCCGGTGTCCGCGACTCCGAGGGCGCCCGACGCTTCCCATGACGGGCCGACCTCGCCGAGCCATCCTGGCTCGAAGGTCTCGGAGATCGGGCGCCGGCAGCCATCCTGTGGCGCGATCCCCTCGCGATCCTCCGGCTCGTCCGGGCAGAGATCCGTGTCGTCCGGCACGCCGTCGTCGTCGTCGTCGGTCTCCGGGCAGCCGTCATCGTCGGTGACGAGGTCGTAGTCCTCCGGCTGGTCGGGGCACTTGTCCGTCTCGTCCGGGAAGCCGTCGCCGTCGTTGTTGGGGTCCGCGCAGCCGTCGGAGTCCTCGAAGCCGTCACGATCCTCCTGCCCCCCCGGGCAGAGGTCCATCGAGTCGGGGACGCCGTCCTTGTCGTCGTCGTCCGGACAGCCGTCGTCGTCGCCGTTGCCGTCCTTGTCCTCCGGCGCGTCGGGGCAGAGGTCGCGCTTATCGGGGATGTCATCCTGGTCGTTGTCGAGCTCGGGGCAGCCATCCGCATCTTCGTAGCCGTCCCGATCCTCCGGGGCGTCGGGGCAGCGGTCCTCGGGGTCTGGCACCTGGTCCGCGTCGTTGTCGGCGTCCGGGCAGCCGTCGGAGTCCTGGAAGCCGTCGAGGTCCTCCGGGGCCGCGGGGCAGAGGTCGACGGTGTCGGCGAGGCCGTCCTGGTCCGCGTCGATGATCGCGAGTCCGGTGACAGGGGCGGCTCCCGCCGTCCCGGCGCCGACGCACAGAAGGAGGAGGAGGAGGTCGGCGCCGGGCCGCTTCAAGGACGAGACACGGGAGCCAGGCGGCAGGGAACGCCAGCGCCAGGCCCGGACCGCGGCCCGTTGGAGCCATCGACGATCACTTCAAACATGTGGAGGGCTCCTCACGACGGGAAAACACGAATCCGCGATGCTCCGGCGCGTGGTCATGGCTACTTCGCCCCGGTGACGACGCCGCAGCCGACACGCGGGCCGCTCGCGCCGGCAGGCTGGCTCTTCCCGTCGTCGGACTTCTCGTGGACGACGACGGAGCGGCCGACGACGCCCATCGGCCCCTCAAGCGCGAAGTCGGTCGACTCAAGCATCGCCTCCACCTTGCCGCTCGCGTCCGCGACGACGTTGCCGAGATCGCCAGCGTGGTGAGCTGGGGCACCCGGGGCGCCGTGGTCCGTGCTCATCGGGTTCCAGTGGCCGCCGGCGGAGGCGGCGTCCGGGGCACTGCAGTCGCCCTTCTCGTGCAAGTGGAGGCCGTGGCCGCCGGGCGAGAGGCCGGTGAGCTGAACGAGCACGCGGGTCTTCCCTCCCGCACTGCCTGCGAACTTCACGCTCCCGGTGACCCTGCTGCCGCTGCGCGCCTTGATGGTGGCGCTGGCGCCAAGGGCTGCGGCAGGGGCCGCGACGACCGGGGCCGTGACCGGGGCTGCGACAGCTGGGGCCGGGGCCGCGACGACCTTGGCCTCCGGCGTTGTAGCGGCGGTGATCCCCACGCGAGTCGCAGCGAGCTCCGGCTCCACGGCGATGGAGGCGTGCGGTGGGGTGGCGCAGCCGAACGAGAGGGGCACGAGGGCGAGGACGAGGGGGAGGCGCATGGATGAACTCCTGGCCAGCGACGGGCGGACCAAAGCGCGTCCGGGGTGTGCGTAAGCGTCTGTCGACTCTGTTCCGCAGACGCAATGCACGTATGCGGGTTCGGTGTCCACGATCGCGCCGAACCGGGGGGAAGCGATCGTCCCGCGCGAGGGGCCGGTGGCGACGGGATCGGGGCGGGACGCAAGCGGGGCCGACGGGGAGCCTCGAGGGATGGGACGTACCTGTATGGAATCGCAACTGCCGCGGACGCCGCCGGTGCCCCCATCACCAGGGGCAGGGTCGCCGCACGACGAGAGGACCGCGGAGGGAAGGATTGCAGTAACGCCGCCAGCGGGCGCGAGGAGTCGACGATGGCTCATAGACGCCGGAGCCTGCGTTCGATCGGCGCGAAGCGGACCTACCCCCGCGGGTAGGGATCAGTCCGCCGCCTCGAGCGCCCGCGCGAGGCCGAGCCGATTGGATACACCGAGCGTGCGGTAGAGCTCCTTGACGTGGAACTTGACCGTGTTCGAGGAGATCCCGAGCCGGGACGCGATCAGCGCGGTGCTGGCCCCGCCGACACACAGCGTCGCGATCTGCCGCTGACGAGACGGAAGGTGTGCAGACGGCAAGCCCATGATCTCGACGCTCGTCGCGAGCACGACGAGCGGCAGGTCAGGCCCCGACG
>CAYHCR010000174.1:6162-6965 GCA_964354895.1 uncultured Myxococcales bacterium
TCGCCGCCGGCGTCGCGCCCAGGATCGAGCCACGCGCGTCGAGCAGGAGGTGGCAGCTCCCCGCCAGCCGATCGACCGCGCGCGCCGCTCCGAGAAGCTTCTCGAGCCGGGGAAAGAGCCGGTCCGCCGCCGCGCGCTGGGCCGCGGTGAAGGGGCGCCGCCCGCAGCGGATCGCGCCGATCCACCCGAGGAAGCGCGGGCCGTCGAAGAGCAGCGCGCGATACTCCTGCGCGATCGACGCGGGCCTTCGATACCGGTGGACCGCGTCGAGGTGTTCGAGCTGCTCGAGCGGGAGACGGAAACCCATCGCCGAGTCCTGAAATCGGTTCCGGCCCGGCGCGAGCGGCGCTTCCAGGCTCCACGCCCGCCGCCGGGCGTCCGCGCTCGCAGCGTCACCCGCCGCGATGCTGCCGCTCGGCGCCGGCGCGCCGTCGAACGCCTGAAACACCCGCGTGACCCGGTGGTCGCCGATCACCTCGACCCGCGTCATCACCCGCCCGCCGGGTGGGCCCACGACGTCGAAGAAGGCAGCCGCGTCGGCGTCGGTCGCGCGTCGAAGGAGCGCGATCGCCTCGAGCCGCAGGCGTCGGGCTTCCCGTCCGCCGAAGCAGAGCGGAAGGCCGACGCCGGTCAGGCCGTCGGCAGCGACGGGATCGGGGCCTGGCACGGGCAGGGACAGCGCGGAGCCTCCGGAGATGGGACGAACCTGTACGGTAGCGCACCCGGGCCGCGCGCGAAGAACAGACGATCGCGATGTCGCCTGACGATCCGAAGCTCACGCGAAGCAGCCATGGGCGCGCGCG
>CAYHCR010000175.1:0-6955 GCA_964354895.1 uncultured Myxococcales bacterium
CTCGGCCGGATCCGGCTCCCGCGCAGTCGCGATCTGTCGCCGCCGGAGCCCGCCGCGCCCGACGCCGGCGCCACGCTGCCCCCCGAGCCGGTCGAACCACCGCCGACCGAGCCGGTCGCCGACGCGAAGCCTGCTGCGCCGGGCTCGCTGGTCGTCAGCAGTGACGTCCCGGGCGTCGTCTTCGTCGACGGCCGAAAGTCCGGCCGCACCGGTGAGGAGATCTCGCTGCGCGCGGGCCGCCACGCGATCAAGGTGTCGTCGCCGTTTCACGGTGCGCAGTTCTGGCGACCCCTGGTCGCGGAGATCAAGCCGGGGGAGCGCGTGGCCCGGTCGGTCAGCTTCGCGGTCGGGACCGTGCAGTTCATCGTCATGCCGCGCGGCTCAGGCGCCGATGTCTACTATGAGGGCGTCAAGGTCGCCTCCCTTCCGGGCGAGTCGATCCGCTTCCCGGCGGGTGACCACACCTTCACGGTGAAGAACGAGGAGCTCAAGTTCACCGATCACCGCTCCGTGAAGGTCGTGGCGGGCGAGACGATCAAGGTCCAGATCGCCGTCCAGTGAACGCCGGGCCGTCCGGCGTCGGGTCGGATGATCGTCCGATGCGTCCACGGGCGCCTGCGCGGGCAGCGCGGGTGGTAGGATGGCCCCTCGTTTTCCGGGAGGGGTCCCTTGCGCCACTCGACTCGTTTCATCCTCGTCCTGCTCGCGCTCGGCGCGGTCTCCTCGTGCTCGTGCGACATCGAGGAGCGGGAAGGCGTCTCTCCCCGCTCATTCTGCGTGGCGCGTGAGCGCGGCCGTTGCCAGCGCGAGGCCGCCTGCAACGGCGGGGACGCGTCGACCTGCGCCGCGGACGCGCAGAGCCGCTGCGAGCGCTCCGACAACACGCCGAACGAAGGGATCACGCCCGGGGAGGTCATGGCGTGCGAGCAGGCCTGGGCCGAGCTCACGTGCGAGGAGCTGCAGGCCGGCGTGGTGCCCGCGGCCTATGAGAACGAAGAGGCCGTCGACACCATCAGCGCCGCGCAGCAATGCAAGGAGCAGGTCGAGGCGACCTGCGAGCGGATGAACGCCTGCTTCGGCAGCACGACGGACTGCGCGGCCGCAGCCGCCCTCGCGTGCGCGAACGCAGCGGGCGGACCGGCGGTCGACGCCTCTGCGCACCAGGCATGTATCGACGCGATCGGCGCGCAGGAGTGCGCCTCCCTCGAGGCGGGCGAGCGACCGGCCGCATGCCTCGCGACCGGTGGTGGCACGGTCGGCCCCGGCGGCAGCGGGGACGGCGGCGGCCTCGATGGCGCGGGCCCCTCGCAGCGGCAGTGGTGCGAGGGCGTGACGCTCGCGCGCTGTGCGCGGCAGGGCGGCGGCGGCTGTGGCGGCGGGCTCACCGACGCGCGGTGCCGGGAGATCGCGAGCCAGGCGTGCGCCGGGCTCTCCGACGTCCCGGCCGGCGAGACGTGGCTGGCGCTCTATACCTGCATCGACGACACGACCGCGCAGGGCTGCGGCGCCACCACCGAGCCGGCCTCCTGCGGCGCCGCGTCCGGCGGTGAGGATGCGCCCGACACCGGCGTCTCGAACACGGAACGATGTGTCGCGACCGCTGCGGCGGCGTGCGCGCGGAGCAATGGGTGCAACGGCGGCGCGGTCGACTGCGCCACGGCGGCCACGCAGCTCTGCGAGCGCGAGGGGCGCGGCGGCAGCGGGATGAGCGCCGCGGAGCTCGACGGGTGTGAAGCCGCGCTGGCGGCCCAGGCGTGCGAGGCGCTCGGCGCGACGCCGGCGGCGTGCCAGATCGGCCTCGGCGCGCCGTATGGCGTGACGGAGCAGCAGTGGTGCGAGCAGGCCGTGATCGCGCGATGTGCGAACGAGGGCGACGCGGCCTGCGGCGGCAGCATGGACGCCCCGGCGTGCGCGGAGCTCGCGGAGCGGGCCTGCGCGGGCCTCAACGACGTCCCGACGGCGGTCTCCTTCGCGCAGCTGTTCGACTGCGCCGCCGATCTCGGCGCGCTCGCGTGCGGCGACGGCTCCACGCCGGCGAGCTGCACGTCGCGGCCGCCCTCGACCCTGACGAACCAGGGCTGGTGCCAGGTGGTCCAGGAGCTCTCCTGCTACGCCGCGTCGCGCTGCGGTGGCGGCGACGAGGACGCCTGCCCGGCCCAGGCGCAGGCGGACTGTGCCAACGAGGCCGACCCGCAGGGCGACTCGGGCGTGCAGTCCGGCGCCGCGACCGCGTGCCAGGAGGCCCTCTGGGCCGCCACGTGCGACGCGCTGGCCGGTGGGCCGCCGGCGGCGTGCACGGACGCCGGCGGGATCCAGGGGCCCGGCGGCGTGCCGCGTGACCAGCTCTGCCAGTCTCTTTATGCGCAGAGCTGCGCACGCGCGGCGCGCTGCGCGTCTCCGGCCGGCGACGACGCGGCCTGCGCCGCCGACGCCACGCTGGTCTGCCTCGACGTCGGCGACGGCCCGAGCGGCTGGCCGCAGGCGGACGTCGACGAGTGTGGCGCGCAGCTCGCCACCGGCTGCGGCGCGCCGATCGCGGCGAGCTGCTGGGGGACGTGGTCGCCGGATGGACCTCCGGGGCCCGGCGTCGGCTCGGGCGGAAACGCAGAGGGCGGGGGCGGCGCTGGCGCCGGCTCCACGCCGGACGGCGACCTGACGCGCGAAGACTGGTGCCGCGTCGTGAACACGGTGCTCTGCCACCGCCGCGAGGGCTGCGCGGAGCAGGGTGGCGAGGACTGCGCGGCGGAGGCCGCGGCGGCGTGCGCCCAGATCCCGAACCCCGACGCCCCGGCCGGTCTGGCGGATGGCGCGGTCACGGCCTGCATCGAGGCGGGCGCCGTGTTCGCGTGCGCAGAGCTGACCGCGGGCGGCGTGCCGTTCGAGTGCACGACGGAGGGCGGCGCAGCGGGGCCCGGAGGACTCGACCGACGCGACGTCTGCGAGCGCCTCGTCGAGGCGCGGTGCGACCAGGCGGCGGAGTGCGGCAACGGGAACCCGAACACGTGCAGCACGCAGGCGCAGGCGACCTGCATCGCGGTGCCGGCCGGGCCGAGCGGGACGACGGCCAGCGAGCTGGCGAGCTGCCTCGCCGCGATCGGTGGACAGGAGTGCAACTCCGGCTCCCTCGCCGCGTGCTGGGGACCGTGGACGCCATGGGGTCCCCCGGAGCCCCAGATCGGCAATGAGGGCCTCGGGCCGGCAGGGAGCGGCGGCGGCGGTGGGAGCCTCCCGCAGGCGGGCGACGATGACGGCGTTCCGAACCTGGAGCGCTGCACGACGGTCGTGTCCGCGGCGTGCGATCGCAGCAACGACTGCAGCGCCCCGCCCGTCGAGTGCAGCGCTGCCGCGACGCGGCTCTGTCTTCGCGAAGGGGAGGGCGGCTCCGGGATGACCGCCGAGCAGCTCGCGGCGTGCCAGACCGCGATCGCGGCGCAGGCGTGCGCGGGGCTCTCCGCGGTCCCGGTCGAGTGCCAGGTGGGGCTCGGCGCGCCGTTCGGCGTCAGCGAGCAGCAGTGGTGCGAAGAGAACGTCCGCGCGCGCTGCGAGCGGCAGGGCGGCACGGCCTGCGGCGGCACGATGGACGCGGCCGCGTGCGCGGAGTTCGCGGCGCGGACCTGCGCAGGCCTCAACGACCTCCCGAGCGCGGTCTCGTACGGCCAGCTCTTCGACTGCGCCTCCGACCTCGGCGCGCTCGGCTGTGGCGACGCCGCGACGCCGGCGAGCTGCACCGGCGGGCCCGGCGGAGGGCTGACGAACCAGGAGTGGTGCGAGCTCGTGGAAGAGCTCGCGTGCTACGCGGCGGCCGAGTGCGGCCTCACCGATGAGGACGCGTGCCCGGCGCGCGCCGACGCCACCTGCGCGACGATCGCGGATCCGCAGGGTCCCTCGGGCGCCCAGTCCGGCTCCGCCAGCTCGTGCCAGGAGGCGCTGTTCGGCTCGGCCTGCGACGCGCTCGCAGGCGGGCAGCGACCGCGGCAGTGCACGATCGAAGGCGGCGCGCAGGGCCCCGGTGGGCTCCCGCGCGACGAGGTGTGCGAGCAGCTCTACGTGCAGTCCTGCACCCGCGCCGCTCGCTGCGCGCAGCCGCCCGGCGACGCGGCGACCTGCGCGATGGAGGCGGCGGCCATCTGCTCGGGCGTGGGCTCTGCGCCGAGCGGCTGGACGGCGGAGGCGCTCGCCGGTTGCGGCACGCAGCTCGGCGGGGACTGCGGCGCGCTCCCTGACGCCGTGTGCTGGGGCCCGTGGTCGCCGCACGGACCTCCGGGGCCGGGCGTCGGCTCCGGAGGCAACAACCCCGGCGGCGGCGAGGACCCGCACCTCGGGACCACGCCGGGCGGTCTCGGCAATCCCGGTGGCGGACTCAGCGGCGACTTCGGCGATCTCGGCGGCGGCGCGAACGGGGACAGCGGGACGCAGGGATGTATCGAGATGCAGCAGGCGATCTGTCAGCACACGGCGTCGTGTGCAGGCGAGATCCCGACGAACTGCACGCAGCAGGCGGTCCTGATCTGCACCTCGACGCCCGACGGACAGGCCGATGGGCCGGCCAGCGACAGTGTCTCTGAGTGCGTCACCGACGTGACCCAGGCGCCGTGCGTGCCCGGTGGCACGAACATCGGCAACCTCCCCGTCAGCTGCACGCAGGAGGCTGGCGCGGAGAACGGCGGCGGTGGCAACGACGGCGGGAATGGAAGTGACGACGATACCCCTCTCGCGTACCGCGGCTTCTGCCAGCTCCAGCACGACATCGTCTGCAGCGAGATGGGGGCGTGCGGCGCGAACAACAATTGTTCGGGCTGGCGCAACCGCCACTGCTCCCCGCAGCCCACCGACCCGGACGAGGGGACGGTCTACGGCCAGCTCTACGACTGTCAGGCGGCGCTCGCGCCCGAGTCGTGTGGCCAGCTCGAGGCCGGCATCTACCCGTCGGAGTGCCAGCAGTTCATCGGACAGGCGATGTACTCGACGGAGCGCGACTGGTGTGTCTTCGTGAACAAGACCGTCTGCGAGCAGGTCGATCGCCGCTGCGGGCTCGAGATGCCGGACAACTTCCGTTGGAACTACGGCATGTGGGGCTGGTGGTGGGACGAGAACGCCAGCTGCGATGACATCGCGGCGCGCGTCTGCGCCTACGACACCTCGTGGAACGCGAACGAGCGGATGACCTGCGCGACGAGCGTGAACTACCAGCCGTGCATCGAGGCGGCGCTCAACCAGCAGTGCTCGTACCCGGACGGCGATGGCGGCTCGACGCCGCGCGCGTACCACCAGGTGCCGTCCGAGTGCACCTCGACGGTGCCGTGGTGGGGGGCGTTCCGCGACTCGCGTGGCTGGTGCCGCGACGTGAACCGGACGAGGTGCCTGAAGATGACCTCTTGCGAGAACGCGCCGCAGGATCTCTGCGACCGTCCGGAGATCGGGCGGGTCTGCGACATCGTGGAGCAGGTCCCGATCTGCGTGACGCCGGCGATGGGCGTGGCCTGCTTGAACGCCATCAACAACCAGTCCTGCGACAGCGATCTCTCGACGATCCCGATCGAGTGCCGGACGTTCCCGGTGCGGCCTTGACGCTCCCGTCGATGCTCGCCGCTTCGGAGTAGGGCCAGCGGCGGCGCCGAGCGGACGGGACGACGAAGCGCCAGGCGGTGCACGCGTGAAGCACGTGATTCGGAGCTCGGTCCGCGCTGGGCGGGGCCGAGCTCCCCATCACGGCTCGCGCGAGGGGGAGAGGGCGGGGCGTGGGGATCCTCGGGACGAAGTTGCCGTGTCCGTTCGGGCGCTACGTGCTCCACGAACGGATCGGCGGCGGCGGCATGGCGACCGTCTACCGTGCTTCGCTGCACGGCGAGGGGGGCTTCGAGAAGGAGGTGGCGGTCAAGGTCGTGCGTGAGGAGCTCGCGCACGAGGAGCACTTCGCCGAGCTCTTCCTCGACGAGGCGCGACTCGCGGCGCGCCTCTCGCACGCCAACGTCGTCCAGACGTTCGACTTCGGACAGGTCGACGGGACCTGGTTCCTCGCGATGGAGTACGTGCGCGGTCGCACGCTCTCCGACCTGCTCAAGGTCCTTCGCACGCGGAGCATGCCGCTCGGCGCGGCGCGGGCGGTCCACATCGCGCATGAGGTCGCCAAGGGCCTCGGCCACGCGCACCGCCTGACGAGCGCCGACGGTCGCTCGATGGGCCTCGTGCATCGCGATGTCTCGCCGCAGAACGTGCTGGTCTCGCGCGAGGGCGAGGTGAAGCTGGCCGACTTCGGCATCGCGAAGGCGACGGCCCGCTCGAGCGTGACGCAGCCGGGCCGGGTGCGAGGCAAGTGCGCATACATGTCGCCCGAGCAGGCGCGCGGCCAGGAGGTCGACGCTCGCACGGACGTGTTTGCGCTCGGGATCGTGCTCTGGGAGGCGCTCGTCGGCGCGTCGCTCTTCGACGGACCGAGCGACGCCGCGATCCTGTTTCAGGTGATCGACAAGCAGATCGCGCCGCCGTCGCGCCTCGTGCCGGGGCTGCCTGCCGCGGTCGATCAGGCGGTGCTCTCGCTGCTCGCGCGGGATCCGGCCGCGCGACCGGAGAACGGCGACGCGGCCGCGCGCCTGCTCGCCGACGTGCGGCATGGGCTGGTCCGAAGTCCGTCCGACACGGACCTCTCGGAGCTGCAGCGCTCGCTCTCGACCGGGACGGCCGTGATGGCGATCCCGGGGGGCGGTGCGCCGGTTCGTCCCACCCCGCCCGGTCCTGCGCCGCGGGCGTCGGCGGAGCGCGCGGTCGTCGGGCTCGAGGCGCGCACCGAGCTGCCCCGCGTCGATCTGCGCGCGAGCACCGCGCTCCCTGCCGCCGCGTCGCTGCCGCCGGTCGTCGATCTTCGCGCGGAGACCGTCACCTCGCCCGCGCCGCCGCCGCGACCTCCCGAGCAGGTGCGTGCCGCGCCTCCGGAGCCGGAGACCGCCTCGGCGGTGAC
>CAYHCR010000176.1:0-6940 GCA_964354895.1 uncultured Myxococcales bacterium
AGCGGCCGACCGGGTTGATCGCGAGCGCGAGCCGCAGCGCCAGAAAACGCAGCGGATCGAGCGAACGGACGTGCTCCGCCTCGTGACCGAGCGCGCTCGCGAGCCCCTCGTCCGGCAGCGCGCGCGCGAAGGCGGCGCCGACGATCACCTCGGGGCGCAGCCAGCCCTTCGTGCCGAGCGCGAAGCCCGGCTCGTCGGTCAGCGTGAGTCGCCCCTGCAGCAGCGCGAGCGGCGGGTGGGCGGCGACGAGCCGATCGAGGCGGCGCAGCAGCGGCGCATCGAGGTCGGCGTCGGCGGGCCGGGGCGTCCGGTTGCCGCGCAGCGTCGAGGCCGAGAGGGAGAGGAGCAGCCCGAAGAGCACGAGCGCGAAGGCGCCTGCCTCGAGGCAGAGCTCCGCGGCCGCGTGATCGAAGAGGCAGGCGAGCAGGCTCTCGCCCGAGTCGAGCTGGTGCGCCGCGGCCGAGAGCAGCCAGGCGATCGGGAGGACGCTCGAGCCGGTGAGCACGAGGTAGCGCGCGCCGAGCCGGTGGAGCGGGCCGCCGAGCGCGTCGTGCTCCAGCACGAGGAGCGCGCCCTTGCCGAGCAGGGCGAAGAGCGGCAGCACGACCGCGACCACGAAGGCAGCGCCGAGGAGCGGGAAGGCGGCCTCGATCACGTGCCGAGCTCGCGGCGGCGGCGGCGGATGAGCGCCTCGAGCTCGTCGAGCTCGGAGGCCGAGGCCTCGGTGAGCTGCTCGGCGAGGAGCGCGAGCGCCTGCGGGCCGCCGACGGAGTGCTGCAGCACCTCCCGCGCCGTCGCCTCCAGGAACTGCTCCCGCGTGAGCTTCGCCGAGTAAAGGTATCGCTTGCCATCCTTCACGCGCGAGAGCAGCCCCTTGTCGTGCAGGCGCGACACGGTCGTCATCACCGTCGTGTAGGCGATCTCCCGCTGCCGCTCGAGCAGCGTGAGCACCGCGCCGACCGGGAACGCCTCGAGCCCGCGGCTCCAGATCAGCTCCATGATCGTCGCCTCCAGATCATGCAGCCGGAGCTCGAGGCCGGCACGACCGGGGCGGAGGCGGAAGGACATGCAGAGGCTCCCATGAGGCAACTACGACGACGGATAGTAGGAGCGGGGGGCGCGGCTGTCCAGCGGGGTCGCGCAGACGGAAGACCGATTGACGCTCGGTGTTCGATCGCTCTATGGTCCGCCGCCGTGACGACCGCGCCCATCCGCCCCCCGCTCCTCGGCGAGCTCGAGACCGCCGTGATGGATCACCTCTGGGAGGGTGGCGAAGGCGAGGCGAAGGCGGTCCACCGCGCGCTCGGCCGACGCCGCGGCATCACGCTCAACACGATCCAGTCGACGCTCAAACGGCTCTTCGAGAAGGAGCTGCTCGCGCGCGACAAGGTGAGCCACGCCCACGTCTATCGGCCGCGCGTCAGCCGCGAGGCGTTCCACACCGGGCTGCTCGATGAGCTCGTCGGCGGGCTCATGCACGGCCACGCCGACGTCGTCGTCTCGGCCTTCGTGGATCTCGCGGAGCGGGCGGGTCCGGAGACGCTCGCGCGGCTCGCCGCGCTCGTGGCCGAGCGGCGCCGGCACCCGAGCGGTGGGCGATGAGCGAGCAGCTGCCCGGGCTGCAGCTCCTGCTCCTCGCTGCGATGCTGTTCGTCGGCGCCGGCAGCCTGGCCGCCGGGGGTGCGACCGCCCTCCTCGGTCGATGGCTCGCCCGCTGGGAGCCACGGGCGCGCCACCACGCCCTCACGCTGCTCGCGCTGCTGCCGGTGCTGCTCGCGGCCGCGCTCGTGCTCGCGGCGCTGCTGCCATCCCTGCTGGCGCTCGGCTCGCCGGGCTTCGATCACTGCGCGGACCACGACGACGGCCACGCGCACCTCTGCTTCGTCCATCCGCCGACCGCCGCGATCCACCCGTCGTTGCTGCTGGCGCTGGCCTTCGTCGGGAGTTGGCTCGCTGCCCGCGGTGCGATCGCGGCCGGCTCGATCGTGCGCGCCGCGCGTCTCATGCAGGCGCTGGCGCGGACGGGGCGGCGCTGCCCGGACCTCGGGGCGACGATCCTCGAGACGGATCAGCCGATCTGTCTGGCGGCCGGGCTCTTCTCCGCGCGCGTCTTCGTCTCGCGGGGCCTGCTCGCGGCGCTCGGCGGCGAGGCGCGGGCCGTCGTGCTGGCTCACGAGCACGCTCACGTGCGCCGCCGGGACGCGCTCGTCGGCGCGCTCGTCCGAGCCGCCGCAGCGCTGCACCTGCCGCCGGTCGGGCGCTGGCTCGTGCGCGAGCTCGAGATCGCCGCCGAGCAGGCGTGCGACGAGGAGGCAGGCGCCGTGGTCGGTGATCGCGTCGCCGTGGCGGAGGCGATCCTCGTCGTCGAGCGGGCTTCGTCGGCGTCGCTGGACCGGGCGCTCGCGCCGATCTGCGTGGCGTTCGGGCAGGTCGCGATCGAGCGGCGCGTGACGGCGCTGCTCGCGCCGCCCGCGACGACACACGGCCTGCGCGTCGTCGCCGCGTCGCTCGCCTCGCTCGCGGCGCTCAAGCTGCTCGTCTCCGACGAGCTGCATCACTTCACCGAGTCGCTGCTCGCGCTCCTCGCGCACTGAAGGACTCATGAACCTCCTGCGGCGCTGGCTGACACGCGTAAAACCGAGCCTCCATCGGTGTTTGCCGCTCCTCGCGCTCCTGCTCCCGGCCCTCGCGGCGGGGGCCGAGGGTGGCCCGCTGACCGAGGCTGCCGCGGTGGAGCGCGCGCTCGCCCGGCCGGAGCTCGCCGACGCGCTCGACGGCGAGATCGCGATCGAGCAGGGGCGCGGGCGCGCGGCGGGCGCGACCCCGAACCCCGAGCTCGCGTACGTGCGCGAGCAGCTCTTCGGCGTGGACGGCGCGTCGGAGGACGCGTTGACGCTCGCGCAGGCGATCGATCTCGGCGGGCGGCGAGGGCTGCACGAGGCGGCGGGCGAGACACGCGCCCGCGCGGCGGGCCTCGAAGGGGACGCCGCGCGGCGCGAGCTGGCGGCGCAGGTGCGCCTGCAATTCCACGCAGTGCTGCACGGACAGGGCCGCGTGCGGGCGCTGCAGGGCTGGCTGGCGCAGATCGAGCTGGCGCTCGGCGTCGTGACGCGACGGGAGGAGCGCGGCGACGCGGCGAGCTGGGATCGGCGGCGGCTCGAGCGCGAGCGGCTGGTGGCCGGGGCGCGGCTCGAGGCGGAGCGGGCGGCGCTGGAGCGCGGCCGGGCGACGCTGCAGGCGCTGCTCGGACCGGGGGCGACGGTCGGCGAGGTCACGGGCGCACTGCTGCCCGAGGGGGAGCCCGCCCCGCGCCCCACCGACGGGGCCACGGACGATCCGGCGCTGCGGGCGCTCGAGCTGCGCGCCGAGGCGGCGACGGGCGAGGCGACGGCGGCCGGACGGTGGTGGGCGCCGGAGCTGCGGCTGACGGGCGGCTGGAAGGGCGTGCAGCCCGGGCCGGACGCGCGCGCGGACGGCGTGATCGTGGGCGCGGCGCTGGCGCTGCCGATCTTCGACCGGTCGGACGGGCTCGCGCGGCTCGCCGAGGGCGAGGCGCGGGTCGCGCGGGGGCGGCGCGCGCTGCTCGCCGCGGAGCGGGAGGGCGCGCGGACGGGCGCGCGAGAAGAGGCGGTGCGGCTGCGGCGGGCGGCGCTCGAGCTGCGCGAGCACGCCGCGACCGCGTCGGTCGAGCTCGTGCGCATCGCGACCGCCGGCTACGAGGGCGGCGAGCTCGGCGTGCTGGAGCTGCTCGACGCGCACCGCGGCGCCGCCGAGGACACCCTCGCCACGCTCGACCTCGAGCACGCCGCGCGCCGCGCGCGGATCGACCTCGATCGACTGACCGGAGCCGGAACGCCATGAGGACCCCTCACCTGGCTGCAGGACTGCTCACGACGCTCCTCTTCGCCGCCTGCCACGCCGAACCGCACGGCGCGAAGGGCCACCACGACGAGGCGCCCGAGCGGCCGGCGCTCTCCTTCACGCACTGGACGGACGAGAGCGAGCTCTTCCTGGAGCTCCCCGCGCTCGTCGTCGGACAGGACTCCCCCTGCGCGGCGCACGTCACGCGCCTCGCCGGCTTCGAGGCGCTCGCCGCAGGGCGCGTCACGGCGGTGCTGCGCGGCGGCCCGGCCGAGGAGCGCTTCGAGCAGCCGGCGCCGTCGGTCCCCGGCATCTTCCGCCCCGTCGTGAAGCCCGCGACCGCCGGCGTGCGCCGCCTCGTCGTCGAGGTCCGCGCCGAGGGCCTCTCGGCCGATCACGACCTCGGCGAGGTCACCGTCTACGAGAGCGAGGCCGCCGCGATCGCCGGGATCCCCGAGGAGCCCGAGGCGGCGGGGCGGATCCCGTTCCTCAAGGAGCAGCAGTGGCCGATCCCGTTCGCGACGGCGGTCGTGGACGAGCGCACGATCCGCAGCTCGCTGCGCACGACCGGCACGCTGCGCGCGCGCCCCGACGGCGACGTGACCGTCACGGCGCCCGTCGCCGGTCGCGTCGCCTCCGCGGGCCGGCCCTTCCCGAAGCCCGGCGAGCGCGTCTCGATCCAGGCGCTCGTGGGCGTGATCGTGCCCCGGCTCGAGGCGGCGGATCTGGCGTCGCTGGAGCTCGCGGTGACGAGCGCGGAGCTCGAGCTTCGCTTCGCCGAGCGGGAGCGGCTGCGGCTCGAGGCGCTGCGCACCGACGGCGCGGTGCCGGAGCGGCGTGTGCAGGACGCGGTGGACGGCGCCGCCGCGGCCTCGGCGGCGCTGCAGGCCGCGCAGCGGCGGCTCGAGCAGTTTCGCAGGGTCGACCGCGGGCCGGGGCGGGACGAGGGGAGCGTGCAGCTGCGCGCCCCGCTCTCCGGCGTCGTGACGCAGCTCCACGTCGCGCCGGGCTCCTTCGTCGAGGCGGGCGCGCCGCTCTTCCGCGTGACCGACGTGACGCAGCTGCTGCTCGAGGCGCAGGTGCACGAGGTGGACGTCGCGGGGCTCGGCACGCCGAGCGGCGCGTCGTTCGAGATCGAGGGGCTGCCGACGCCGTTCGAGCTGCCGGCGTCGGCGCTCGTCACGCGCGGCCACGTGCTCGATCCGCGCTCGCGCACGCTGCCGGTCAGCTTTGCGGTCGACAACGCGAGCGGGCGCTTCGCGGTCGGCCAGTTCGCCCACGTCGCGCTCCAGCTCGGTGACGAGCGGCGGGCGCTCGCCGTCCCGGAGAGCGCGATCGTCGACGACGGCGGGCTGCTGGTCGTCTTCGCGCAGGTCGAGGGCGAGGCGTTCGCGCGCCGGATCGTGCGGCTCGGCGCGCGCGATCGCGGCTTCGTCGAGGTGACGAGCGGCCTGCGCGCGGGCGAGCACGTCGTCACGACGGGCGCGTGGAGCGTGAAGCTCGCCGCCTCGGGCGGCGCGGTGCCCGCCCACGGCCACGCGCACTGATGGGAGCCGCCCGTGATTGACGCCATCCTCCGCTGGTCGCTCGCGCACCGCGCCGCCGTGCTCGTCCTCGCCGCCGTGCTGCTCGGCTGGGGCGCGTGGACCACCTCGCACATGCCGGTCGACGTCTTCCCGGACCTCACCGCGCCCACCGTCACGGTGCTCACCGAGGGCCACGGCATGGCGCCCGAGGAGCTCGAGAGCCGCGTCACCTTCCCGATCGAGTCCTCGCTCAACGGCGCGCCCGGCGTGCGGCGCGTGCGCTCCTCGACGGGCGTCGGGATCTCCGTGATCTACGCGGAATTCGACTGGGGCACCGACGTCTTCCGCGCGCGGCAGATCGTCGCCGAGAAGCTGCAGCTCGTGCGCGACACGCTCCCCGCCGAGGTCGAGCCGCCGGTCCTCGCGCCGATCAGCTCGATCATGGGTGAGATCCTGTTCCTCGCCGTGACGAACGAGGGCGCGACCGCGATGGAGGCGCGCACGTTTGCCGATTTCACGCTGCGCAGGCGGTTGCTCGCGGTCCCCGGCGTCTCGCAGGTGATCGTCACGGGCGGCGAGCGGCGGCAGTTCGAGGTCGTGCTCCGGCCCGAGCGGCTCACGGCCTACGGGCTCACCGTGGACGAGGTCGTGCGGGCGCTCGCCGAGACCAACGAGAGCGTCTCCGCCGGCTTCCTGCAGGAGGGCGGGCAGGAGTTCCTCGTCCACGGCGTCGGCCGGGTCCGCACGCCGGAGGACGTCGGCGAGACGCTCGTCGCGATGCGGGACGGCGAGCCGGTGCTCGTACGGCACGTCGCGGGCGTGCAGCTCGGCGCTGCGTTGCGGCGGGGCGAGGGCTCGTTCCGCGGCGCGTCGGCGGTCGTGGTCGGGATCCAGAAGCAGCCGGGGGCCAACACGCTCGAGCTCACGGCCCGCGTCGATCGCGAGCTCGACGAGCTCGAGCGCTCGATGCCCGCGGGTTTGAGGCTCGAACGGAACGTCTTCCGGCAGGCGGACTTCATCGAGGTCGCGGTGCACAACGTGCTCGCGGCGCTGCGCGACGGCGTCGGGCTCGTCCTGCTGATCGTGCTGCTCTTCCTCGCGAGCGGCCGCGCCAGCGCGATCACGATCGTGGCGATCCCGCTCTCCCTGGTGACCGCGGTCTTCGCGCTCTCGGCCTTCGGCGCGACGCTCAACACGATGACGCTCGGCGGCATGGCGATCGCGGTCGGCGAGCTCGTGGATGACGCGGTGATCGACGTCGAGAACGTCGTGCGACGGCTGCGCCTCAACGCGCTGCTGCCGCCCCCGGAGCGCAGACCGGCGCTCGAGGTCGTGCTCGCCGCGAGCCGGGAGATCCGCAGCAGCATCGTCTTCGCGACGCTCGTGGTGGTGCTCGTCTTCTCTCCGCTCTTCTTCCTCTCCGGCGTCGAGGGGCGCCTGCTGCAGCCGCTCGGCGTCGCCTACGTCGTCTCGCTCGCCGCGTCGCTGCTCGTCGCGGTGACGGTCACGCCGGTCCTCTGCTCGTTCCTGCTGCCCGGCTCGAAGGTCGTCTC
>CAYHCR010000177.1:0-6938 GCA_964354895.1 uncultured Myxococcales bacterium
CCGAAGATCTCGCGGGGGAGGGGGGGGTGGACGTACTGCAGGGCGGACTCCCGGTCGTTGGAGGCGCGCGGAGGCGAGCAGAAGGGGCGCGGCCGGGCGGCAACGAAGTGGCGCCAGGGCGTGACGGATGTCGGAGGGCCGTGCTACGGACAGGAATGCGCTCGTCCTCGGGCGCGGGGGAGGGGAGATGGGTCGGTCGGGTGGGGCCCTTTCGTCGGGTGGGGCCGTGGCGCTCCTGGCGTCGTTGCTGGCCGTGGCGGGTGGGGCCCGGGCGGAGAAGCTGCTCGTGCTTCCGGTCGTGGAGGAGGGGGCGGACGCGGCGCGGGCCGCACAGATCCAGGCGGGCCTCGACGCGGCGACGGCTGACGTGGTGGGCGTGCTGGAGGTCGTGCCGGCGGCGGGACCGACGTTCTGCGGCTCGCTCGACGAGGGCGGTATCGCTGCCGCGGGCCAGGCGGCGGGCGCGGCGATCGTGCTGCACACCGCCGCGCGGCCGGTCGGGGGGACGCTCTCGGCGCTCTTCGTGCTCGTCCCGACGTCGGGCGGTCCGACGCGGAAGGAGGCCGAGACGATCGGCGCGGGTGTCCCCGCGGGGCCGCTCGTCCGGTCGGCGGTCGTCCGGCTCGTGGCGCCGGCGCGATGGACCGGCGGCCTCGACGTCGAGGCGTCGGACGGCTCGGAGCTCTGGGTCGACGGCGCGAAGCTCGGCGTCACGCCGCTCGCCGCGCCGCTCGCGGGCCTCCCGCCCGGTCAGCGCGCCCTGCGCGTGGTGCGACCCGGGGGCGCGGAGGCGCGCAGCCTCGTGGAGATCCGCTACGCGACCGTGACCCGCGTGAAGATCGAGGCGAGGTCGGATCTGATGGAGGTCGTCGGCTTCGACGCAGCGGCGTCCGTGGGAGGCGCGCCCGTCGACGTCGCGACGGGGCCGCGTGAGCACGGCGTCGCGCCGGCGGCGCGCGAGGACGGGGTCCGGGGATCCCGGATCGGGCAGGGGGTGACGGCGGGGCTCGGCGTCGTCGCGCTCGGCGCGGGCGCGCTCTTCGCGCTGCAGGCGGCGGACGCCGAGGCGGGGCTCGCGGGGTTGCAGGACGCCGACGGCAACTATCCGCCCGGCAGCGGGGCCGAGCGGTCGAGGCTGCTGGACGACCTCGACGGCAACGGCACGCGCGCGACGATCTCGTTCGCCGCTGGCGGCGCGCTGCTCGTGGGCGCTGCGGTCTGGTGGTGGCTCGACGACGAGCCGGCCCCTGCGGCGACGGCGTCGCTCGCGGTCGCGCCGGGCCAGCTCGTCTTCACCGGGACTTTCTGAGGGGGGGCGCGCATGCGGTGGGGAATCGGCGTCTCGGCAGGCGTCGCAGGGATCGCGCTGCTGTGGGCCTGCGGCGAAGAGACGCCCTCGAGCTGCTCGACGGACAAGGATTGCAAGGGGCTCGGGCGCTGCGAGGCCGGCCTGTGCGTCGAGGACCCCACGCCCGCGGCGTCGCTCGTCGCGGATCGGGCGGCGGCGCGCCTCGGCCAGGCGGTGACGCTCGACGCGACGGGCAGCGGCGCGCGCGGGGCCGAGGTCAGGATCGCGTTCACCGCGTCGCCTGACGGCGTCGGCGCGATCTCGGTGGACGGCGCGCGCGCGACGTTCCGCTTCGCGAGGCCCCACGAGGGCGCGACGATCCGGCTCGTCGTCACGACCTCCACCGGCCGGACGGCCGAGGCCTCGGTCGCGATCGCGCCGGAGAATTCCCCGCCGGTCGTCACGATCGCGCCGGCCGTGGCCGGCGAGCCGGGCGAGGCGGTCCTGCTCGAGGCGACGGGCTCGGATCCGGACGGCGACGCCCTCACCTACGCCTGGACGGGCGGCTCGCCGGGTCGGCTCGAGTCCGACGGCGCGCGGACGACGCTGCGCACGAGCGAGGAGGCGGACGCGCTGCTGCACGCTGTGGCGGTCGAGGTCACCGACGGTCACGGCGGCGCCGCCCGCGCCACGCTCGAGCTCACGCCGACGAACGTCGCGCCGCGGATCACGCTGGGCGCCGCCGCGCCCGCCGATCACGTCTGCGACGAGGCGGCGTGTGAAGCAACACTCGTCCTGCCGGTCATGCTGGAGGACGCGCAAGGTGTGCTGCCGACCTTCTCGCTCGTCGAGGGGCCTGCTGGCGTCGAGGTGACGCTCGTGGAGCGTGCGGCGGCGGTCGAGCTCGTCGCGCGCGCGCCCCAGGGGACGCGCATCGCGGGTCGGTACCTCGTCCGCGTCGTGGCGACCGACACGCTCGGCCTCGAGGCCGCTGCCGAGGCGGAGCTCGCGGTGGTGAACCGCGCGCCGACGCTCGTCGCGCACGACGGAACGGTGCTGTCGCACCTGTATACCGGCGAGGCCGGCCAGCCGTACCGCGCCGAGCGCGCGGGCGGCGTCGGCGTGACCTTCACTGATCCCGACGGCGATCGTCCCGGGGCCGCCGCGTGGGCCGCGAATTCGCCGGTGGTGCGCTTCGCGGACCCGACCCTGGCTGCGACCGCGCTCGTGGTCGAGGGGACGGCGGCCGCCCTCGCCGGGCTCACGATCTCCGCGACGATCGAGGACGGCAACGGGGCCGCGGCCGCCGCGACGGCCGCCTTGCCCATCGGGAATTCGTCGCCCGCGCTCGTCACCGAGGACGACCTCGCGGACGGCCACAGGGTGACCGGTGATCCCGCGCTGCCGTTCGAGCGGACGGTCGCAGCGGCCGCGCTCCAGGCGACGGATCCAGACGGCGATCCGCTCGTGATCACGTGGGAGCCCTCCGCCGCCGCGCTCGCCGCGGGCGCCGTCCCGGTGGCTGGCGCGCCCGCGCCGACCTTCCGGATCCCGGCCGCCGCGCTGCCGCTCGACGTGGCGTGGAGCGCCCGAGCGCGGGACGAATTCGGCGCCGAAGTCGCCTCCGGCGAGGTCGTCGTGCGTATCTCGAACCGGGCGCCCGCGTTCGTGCTCGAGCCCGCCTCCCCGCAGGTCGCCCTCGCGCGATCCTGCGCGGTCGAGACCTGCTGCAGCGCGGCCACCGGGCTCTGCGGGACGATGAGCGTCGCGCGGCAGTTCCCCGGCGACGCGACGGACGGGCCGCTGCGGCTCTCGCTCTCGTCGGCGGTGATCGACCCCGACGGCGATCCGCTCGTCGCGCACGTCGCGCTCACCAGCGCGAGCGCCTGGCTCCGCGTGACGGCCGGCGCCGGCGCGAGCCTCTCGACGTTGCCGATCGACGCCGCCTGCGACGCGGGGAGCTGTCCGCTCTCCGCCGAGCTTCGGGGTCGGCTGCTTGTCGGCTGCCTCGTCGAGGGCGCGCCGCTCGACGCGAGCGCGACGATCGCGCTCACGCTCGACGACGGGCTGGGCGGGGTCGACGTCTCGGAGGTGGTCGTGACGGTCCCCGACGACCCGGCGGACGGCTCGTGTCCCTGACCGCGCCGCTGCTCGCCCTCGGCCTCGCGGCCGCCTCCGCCGCCCCGGGGAGCTGGGCGGTCCTCGGCGTGCGCGTCGACGGCGGCGTCGTGGTGAAGGACGCCGTGGAGCTCGTCCGCGGCGCGGCGGCGCACGAGGTCAGCGCCGGGGGGCGCGTCTTCGACGCCGACGAGACCCGATCGAGGCTCGGCCTGCCGTCGCGTACGCCGCGCGAGATCCGCGAGCTCGTCGATACCGCAGAGCTGTACTATTTTCAGCTCGAGCTCGCGCCTGCGCGCCGCAACCTCGAGCTCGCCCTCGAGGCGCTCGTCCAGGCCGGCGGCGACGCCGAGTCGTTCGAGCGGCTCCGCGTCGCGCGGCTCCTGCTCGCGATGGTCGAGCTCGCGGACACGAGGCGGCCCGGCGGTCGCGAGCGGGCGCTCGCGCAGCTCCTCCCGCTCGCCGCGCTGCGCGCCGTCGCCGCGCCGAGCCCGCAGAACTATCCAAAGGAGCTGGTCGAGCTCTTCGAGCAGGCGCGCCGGGAGGTCGCCGCCCGCCCGCTCGGCCGGCTGCGCGCGGTCTGTCGACCGACGGCCTGCGCGGACGGGCAGGTCTGGATCGACGCGGCCCCCTCCGGTGTCCCGGGGGAATGGATCCCGCTCCCTGCGGGGACCTGGCGGCTGCGCGTGAGCGATCGCTTCGAGGCGCCGCGGGCCCGCAGCCTGACGCGCGAGCTCGTCGTGTCGGCCGGCGTCGACGTGACGGTCGAGCTCGACCTGGCCGCCGAAGGCGCGCTCGATCCCGACGGCGGTCCGGCCTTCCGGAGCCCGGCTGATCCGGACGCGAGGCTCGGCGCACTGCGGTTGGCCGCTGCGCGCTCGGGCGCCGAGCGGACGGTCGGCGTGCTGCGCGTGGCGGGGCCCGACGGCGACCGACTGCACGTCGCGGTGCTCGAGGGCGTGAGCGGCAGGCTCGTGCGCGAGGCCTCGATCCGGCTCGGCCCCGGGCTGCCGCTCTCGGCCGCTGCCGCTCGCCTGGCCCGGTTCGCGGTGAGCGGCGAGGCCAGGGAAGGGGTGGTGCAGGCCGGCGCGGACGCTCCGGACGCCGGCGGTGCAGGCACGCCGACCGCCGCGCCCGCGGACGCAGTCACTCCTCCCGCCGAGCTCTCCGCCCACGGCACCGGGATCACGGTCGCCAAGTGGAGCTCGCTCGGCGGCGCCGTGCTCGTCGGCGGGCTCGGGCTCTGGTTCCAGAAGGGCGCCTCGGAGGAGAGCGCGACGCTCGACGCCTCGCTGCGCAAATGGGGCGGCGTCGTGCCGACCGAGGAGGTCGACGCCGTCAACCAGCGGCTCGCGGACATCGACGCGGGCGAGGGGCGGGCGCTCGGCTGCTTCATCGGCGCCGGCGCGCTCGCGGCGGGCTCGGCCGTGCTGTTCTGGCTCGACGACGACGGCGACTGACACGGAACGACCCGCGTGGGAAATTAACCTCTCACTCTGCGGGTTTGACGCCCTTCGGGGGGCGCGGTAGACGATCGGGAGACCGGGGGCCGCTCGACTGGACGGACTTCACCGTCCGGGCGCCCCGCCGCGAGCGATGGACGACCTCGATCTCCCCGGACTCGGCGGCCCTAACGCCGCGATTCGCCTCGTGCGCGGGGCGGCCGTCGGCCGGCTCTCGCTCTCGAGCGAGGAGATGACGCTGGTCGCGGCGATCCAGGGCGAGATCCAGATCCGCGAGGTCATGCGCCGCTCCGGGTTGCCCTCTGGTCGAGCGCAGACCGCGCTCGTCGCGCTCCGCCGCAAGAAGATCATCGAGCCGGTCGTCGAGCCGGGCGCGTCGGGTTCGAGCGGCGCGACCGGCCCGCAGCGCTCGGTGGAGGTCGATCCGCTCGATCTGTCCGATCCGAACTGCGATCTCGAGCTCGAGCGGCGGCGCGAGATCTCCCTGCTCTACGCGCAGCTGGAGCTGCTCTCGCCGTACGAGCTGCTCGCCGTGGATCCGAAGGCGGAGCCGCGCGCCGTGAAGGAGGCGTACTTCGAGCGGACCAAGCGCTTCCACCCCGACCGGTTCTTCGGCAAGCGCCTCGGCCGGCTCAAGCCGAAGGTCGAGGCGATCTTCAAGGCGATCACGCAGGCGAGCGACCTGCTGGCCGACCCCGCGATGCGCAAGTCGTACGACGCCAGCCGCGTCGACGCGCACCTCTCGGCAGAGGATCGGGCGGTCCAGGAGTCGCGGGCCGCCGAGCGCCGCGCGCGCCTCATCAAGCGATCGCCGTACCTCCAGCGGCTCGGGACCGCGAGCGAGTTCGAGAAGCGCGCGCGCAAGGCGATGGAGGACGAGAAGTGGACGCAGGCCGCCGCTGATTTCGCCGCCGCGGCGGCGCTCGATCCGAACGACAAGGAGCTCGTCGCGCTTGCGCAGGAGGCGAAGCGCCGCGCCGATCTGGTCCGCGCGCAGGAGCTGGTCTCCGGCGCCGACATGGCGATCGCGCAGGGGCGCGACAACGAGGCGGTCGAGCGGCTCGCGCAGGCCGCCGTGCTGGCGCCCAAGACCGCGAAGATCCTCCGCCGGGCGGTGCCTGCGATGCTGGACGCCGGCCGCGATCCGCAGAGCTGTCGAGAGTCTGCGCAGAAGTGGGTCGAGGCGGCGCCCTCCGACGCGGAGGCGTGGGCGTCGCTCGGTCGCGCGATGATCGCGGGCGGCGACGACAAGGGAGGGAAGAAGGCGCTGGAGAAGGCGCTCACGATCGATCCGCGGCAGGCCTACGCCCGCAGCGTGCTCCGGAAATTCTGGCCCTTCTGACGAGGACGGGAGAGCGGCGAACACGGCCGCGGCCGACATGACCCCTGGCGAACCCACGATCGGCATCGATCTCGGCACGACCAACTCGGTCGTCGCGACCGTGCAGGACGGCGTCCCGACCGTGATCCCGCTCAAGTCGGGGCAGCGGCTGTTGCCGTCCGTCGTCGCGCTCGCGCGCAACGGCAAGCGCCTGGTCGGCTCGATCGCGCGTCGCCAGGCGATCACGAACCCCACGCAGACGGTCTATGCGGCCAAGCGGCTCATCGGTCGCCGCTTCGACTCCGACGCCGTCCAGCAGGCGCTCCGGATCTATCCGTACGCGATCGTGGGCGGCGAGCACGGTGAGGCGCGCGTGCAGCTCGGCGATCGCGCGACCGCGATCCCCGAGATCTCCGCGCTGGTGCTCGCGGACCTGAAGGCGGACGCAGAGCTGTTCTTCGGCCGGCCGATCCGCCAGGCCGTCATCACCGTCCCCGCCCACTTCAACGACAGCCAGCGGCAGTCGACGAAGGACGCCGGTCGCATCGCCGGCCTCAAGGTGATGCGCATCATCAACGAGCCGACCGCGGCGGCCCTCGCGTACGGGCTGGGCCGGCACACGCGCGGAAAGATCGTGGTCTTCGATCTCGGCGGCGGCACCTTCGACATCTCGGTGCTCGAGGTGTCCAACGGCGTCTTCGAGGTGATCGCGACGGGCGGCGACACCTTCCTCGGCGGCGAGGACTTC
>CAYHCR010000178.1:0-6933 GCA_964354895.1 uncultured Myxococcales bacterium
TCTTCGTCCGTCGCCGGTTGCGCCTGCGACGACACCCCCGCCGGGAAGACCTGCTCCGCCGGCTCCGTGAAGATCGACGCTCCGGCTGACTTCGCCGCGAACGGCGCCAAGGTGACGGTCGACGAAGATCCGGCCATCGACGGCGTGCAGGTCACGGTCGAGGCGACGGCGACCGACGTGCCGACCTCGAACAGCTTTGCGGTCGTCGTGAACGGCCAGATCCAGCCTGAGCTGCGCGGTTCGCCCGACGCGGACGGGAAGATCCGGATCGAGGGGGTCACCCTCGCGAACGGCAACAACCAGCTCGGACTCACGACCACCCAGTGCGACCAGCCGGTCAGCTGGACGGTCGGCGTCGTCGTCGAGCTCCCGGGCTCCTGCACGTTCGTGCGGCCCATCGACGGCGAGACGCTCGACGTCACCGACGACCTCGACCTCGTGACCGACGGGCTGCAGCTCGACGTCGCGGTCCGCTGCGCCGCCGCGGCCGACGGAACCACGGGTCAGCTCTCGATCGCCGGCGCCGGGGTCGGCTCCAGCGCGTTCGCCGCGGGGGACGCCACGTTCGTCGGGGTGACGCTCCCGGCCGGCTCGGTCACGCTCTCGCTCGCGAGCCCCGTCGGCAGCGCGACGGCGGCCGTGACGGTGGATCTGACGCCGCGTGAGCTCGCGCTCGGGATCCCCGCGCTGCTCGGCGGCCCGACGGACGAAGACGCCGCCCTGGCCGGGCTCCAGGCCGACGCGCGTGTCGTCGGGACTGCCCTGACGGACGGCGCGACGGTCAACGTCATCTGCTCCGGTGGCATCAGCGGCACTGCTTTCGCAGCGGGCGGCGAGGCGACGATCCGCCTGACGTTCGATCCGGCCGGTTGTGATGGCGAGACGTTCACGTGTGAGGCGAGCGTCGAGGGGGACGCGCTGCTGGTCTCCAACACGGCGACGCTGCGCGCGGACGACGAGGCGCCGGTGCTCGTCGTCGAGCAGCCCGTCGCCTTCGCGTGTGGCCTCCAGCCGGCGGTCGTCGTACGCGGCACCTGTCTCGCGGACGGCACCGCCGTCTCGCTGGAGCACGTGCTGCCGAACGACGCGCTCGAGACGGTCGGGCCGGACCGCAGCGCCACGGGCGGCGCGGTCGGATGGGCGCAGGGCGAGCTCGCAGGCGGCGTGCTGTCGGACGGCCTGCAGACCTTCGTCGCGAGCGCCACCGACGACGTCGGCAACGAGGGCTCCGTCCGCAGCGCGATCTACGTCGACGCGATCGAGCCGACGCCCGCCTTCGTCTCGCCGCTCGACGGCGCCACGTTGGCTGCAGGCGCCGATCGGGACGCGGTCGCCGCGGGGTACCAGGCCGATGTCACGCTCGCGATCGCTGAGCGGGATGGCGTGCTCGTCGAGCTCATCGCGCGCTCCGGCGACGTCGAGATCGCGCGCTACGCAGCCGTCCCCGTCGCGGGCGGGGTCGCGACCTTCTCCTCCATCACGCTGCCCGACGACGCCTTCACGCTCGAAGCGATCGCGAACGACGGCTGCTTCACGGCCGCCGCATCGATCGCGCTCGTCGTTGATTCGGGCCGGGTCCGCTGCAACCTGCTCCAGCCCGTCGCCGGCCTCCGCACGAATTCGCCGGACATCACGGTCGAGGTGGAGTCGAGCGTGCTCGCGGGCGCGCCGATCGTCGTGACCGGCCTCGGTCCGTCGGGCGCGGCCATCAACTACGGCTCGTTCGTCCGGGGCGCCGGCGCGACCGACACCTTCCTGATCACGCTCGCCGCCGGCGACGGCGCGTACGGCGTCGACGTGCTGTGCGGCACGACGGGCAACGCCGTCGACCGCACGGTCTTCCTCGATACCGTGGCGCCCGTGCTCGACCTCGTCGTCGACACGCGCGGCGCCTTCATCAACTCGCTCGTCGCCGACGCCGATCCGCTCCGCGCAGGTCTGCAGGTCGCCGTGGTGATGACGGCGGACGCCATCGAGGACGGCCGGAGCGGCACGATCTCGGTCGCGTGCAGCGACGGCAGCACCGACACCGTGGCGATCCCCTTCGCCGGAAACACCGCCGCGGGCGCCCTGACGGTCGTCGACGGCGTCACCTGCACCTTCGACGGGGTCGCGACGGACGCAGCCGGCAACGCCGGAGCGGCACCCTCCTTCCCCGCAGCGGTCGATCTCGCACCGCCCTTCGTCGGCCTCTGCACGCCCAACGGCGGCGCCCGGGTCGGCACGCCGATCACCGCCCGCTGCGTCGTCGCCGGCGCGGCAGTCGGGGACGCGTTCGAGCTCTCCGAGGGCGGCCTCGCCTTCGCGAACGGCACGCTCGCCTCTGTCTCCGCGCTCGCCTCCGGGCCGCACGCCCGCGCAGATGGCCCCTACACCTGGACCGCGCGGCTCTACGACGGCGCGGGCAACTTCGCCGAGTCGACGCTCTCGTTCGTCGCCGACGGCAGCGTGCCGTCGCTCACGCTCACGGTCGCCTCGGCCGGCGCCTACATCAACGGCACGATCGCCGACGCCGACGGGGCTCGCGCAGGTATGCAGGTCGCGTTCACGCTCACCGCCGACTCGATCGAGGACGGCCGGACCGGCACGGTCACCGCGACCTGCCCGGGCGGCGCGAACGACGCCGTGACGGTCACCTTTGCCGGCAACACGGCGGCGGGCTCCATCTCCGCCAGCGAAGGTCGCGTCTGCACTTTTGGCGGCACGGCCACCGACGTGGCGGGCAACGTCGCGACGGTCGTCCCGCCGACGGTCCTCACGGTCGATCAGACGCCGGTGCTCATCGGCGCCTGCACGCCGGACGGCGGAGGGAAGGTCGGCGTGCCGGTCACGCTGCGCTGCGCGCTGACGGGTGGCACGGTCGGGGATCTCTACGAGGTGCGCAGCGGCGCGGTGGTGCTCGACGCGGGCACGCTCGCCAGCGCCGCGGAGCTCGCCTCGCTGCCGCTCGCGCTCGCGGACGGCGCGTACACGCTGACGCCCCACGTCACCGACGCGGCCGGCAACCCTGCGCAGACCAGCGCCTCCTTCGTCGCCGACGGAACTGCGCCTTCGGTCGTCCTCACGGTCGATCAGGTCGGCGGCTTCGTGAATGGCGCGACGGCAGACGCGGATGGCGCCCGTGCGGGCGTGCAGATCGCCGTCGCGCTCTCCGCTGACGCGATCGAAGACGGCCGCACCGGCGCGCTCTCCGTCGCCTGCTCGGACGGCTCCAGCGACGCCGCCACGGTCACGTTTGCGGCCAACGCGGCGGCCGCCTCGCTCACCGTCGTCGACGGCGCCACCTGCACCTTCTCGCTCGTCGCTACGGACGCGGCGGGCAACGCGGCCGTCAGCGCACCGGTCGTGGTCGTCGTCGACCGCCAGGCGCCCGTGCTGACGAGCTGCACGCCGGACGGCGGCGCGCATGTCGGCGTCCCCTTCACGGTGCAGTGCCTGCTCACGGGCGGCACGACGGGTGACACGTTCCAGCTCTTCAACGGCGCGGCGCTCTTCGACTCGGGCGCGCTCACGACGCCGACGCAGATCTCCAGCGGCCCGCACAACGTCGTCGACGGGGCCTACACCTTCTCGGTCCGCGTGACGGACGCGGCTGGAAACACCGGGACGCGCAGCGCGTCGCTCGTCGCCGACAGCACGGTGCCGTCGCTCGCGCTCTCCACCACGCTGCTCGGCGGCTTCGTCAACGCCAGCATCGCGGACGTGGACGTCGTTCGCGCAGGTATGCAGGTGGCGGTCTCGCTCGTCGCCGACGACATCGTCGACGGCACGCAGGGCACCATCACGGTCTCCTGCTCGGACGGCTTCACCGAGAGCGCGACGGTGACGTTCACCGCGCTCGCCGCCTCGGCCTCGATGACCGTCCGCGACGGCAGCACCTGCACGATCGGCGCGACCGTGACCGACCTCGTCGGCCGCGTCTCGACCGCCCCGAACATCGTCGCCGGCGTCGACCTCGGCACGCCCGCGGTCGGCCCCTGCACGCCGCTCGCGAGCGACCGGGTCGTCTCGCCCTTTACGCTGCGCTGCGCGGTCTCGGGCGGCACGGTCGGCGACGCCTTCGTGGTGCTCGTCGGCGGTGCGCCGTTCTCCGCGGGCACGCTCGCGTCTGCCACGGAGCTCGTCTCCGGGCCCCACGCGAACGCCGACGCGACGATCAACTACACGGCCTCCGTGACCGACGCCGCCGGCAACCGCGGCGAGGTCACGGGCTCCTTCGTCGTGGACAGCGCTGCGCCGGTCCTGACGCTGGTCGTCGACTCCCGCAGCGGCTTCGTCAACACGCTCGTCGCCGACGCCAGCGTCGCGCGGCCGGGCAAGCAGGTGCTCGTCACGCTCAACGCCGACCTCATCGAGGACGGCCAGTCCGCCACGATCTCGGTGGCCTGCACGGGCGGCACCAGTGACACCGCCACGGTCACGTTTGCCGGCAACGTCGCGACGGCCGCGCTCACTGTGATCGACGGGCAGACCTGCACGTTCTCCGCTTCGGCCACGGACGCCGCCGGGAACGCGGGGACGGCGGCGAACGTGGTGCTCGGCGTCGATCTGATCGCGCCGACGGTGTCGAGCTGCACGCCGAGCGGCGGCGTCATCGCGAGCTCGCCGATCACGCTGCGGTGCACCGTCGCGGGCGTCGTCGTCGGCGACCGGTATGAGGTCGTCGAGGGCGGCGCGGTGTTCGCGTCGGGGGTGCTCGGCAGCGCGGTGCAGCTGGTCAGCGGGCCGCACGCGCATGCGGACGGGCCGGTCGCCTGGACGGCGCGGGTGTTTGACGCGGCGGGGAATCCGGGGAGCCTGGCGACGACGTTCGATTCCACCTCGGCGGCTCCGACCGTGACGATCACGGCGCCCCTGAACGGGGCGGTGGTCGCGCGGTCGAGCGACTTCGACTACGGCACGCCGGCGATTGATGCGACGGTCACCGTCGCAACGACCGCGATCAACGTCGGTGCTCCGCTCTACATCTGCTCGACACAGGGCTCGGGGCCGGCGTGCCCCGGAGGCGGCGTTCAGGTCGATCCGCAGACATTCACCACCGGCGGAGCGATCACCTCGGTCCGGCCCGCGTTCGGCTGCCTCGTAGCCCAGGACCTCTGGGCGGTCGTCGTCGATCCGGTCGCCGGCGCCGTCTCCTCCGCGCGGCCTCGGCCGGTCACCTACGATGTACGCTCGCCGTCGGTGAACGTCGTCGAACTCGTCGATGACGTTAACGCCGACGGGATCCTCAACGCCGCGGCTCTCGCGGCAGGCGGTGGCGCCGTCCGACTGCGCGCGGTCGTCGAGACGGACGCCGCAGACGCCTGCGCCGACGTCGAAGGCCGGACGGTCACATTCCGGGTTGGGGCCCTCACGGCCACGGCGCCGATCGTCGCCGGCGTCGCGGGCCCCGTGTCGCTCGTCCTCGGGGACGGTGCGCACACGGTCAACGTCAGCTTCAGGGACCTCGCCGGCAACACGAACACCAGCGCGAGCCCGCTGGTCGTCGATCCCGAGGCGCAGCGCTCGTTTGCGGTCGACGCCGTCCCCCCCACGCTCACTTGGCAGCAGCCCAGCGGTTGCGCCACGAGCGCCACCCCACTGCTTGAGGTGACCTCGAACGCCGCCAACGGTGCGACGGTCACGTTCCGGGAGGGCGCCGCCACGGTCTGTACCGGAACGGTCGATGGCTCGGGCCGCGCCTCGTGCGTGCCAGGGAGCGCGCTCGCCCAGGGCGCGCGCACGCTCTCCGCATCCGTCTCCGACGTCGCGGGCAACCCGGCCTCCGCGTCTCACTCCTTCACCGTCGACTCGATCCCGCCCGTGGCCAGCTTCACGGCCCCGCTCGCGGGCCAGTCGTTCCCGAACATCTTCCCGGTCGGCGTCTCGCTCACCGTCTCCGGCCTCGCGGCCGGCGCGACGATCCCGCTGACGATCAGCAACGCGGTCGGCACGCAGACGGCCGTCGTCGACGGCACCGGCACGATCGCGACCGCGAGCCTCTCGCTCGATCCCGGCGCCGGGATCACGATCACGGCGACGCCGGCCGACGCCTGCGGCAACACCGCGGTCGTGACGAGCGGGGCGTTCGATGTCCAGAACACCGGCTGCACGCTGTCGCTGCTCGACCACCCGAACGCATCGCACACGTTCGGCGCGGCGCAGGACGAGGGCCCCGCCGCGGGCGTGCAGTTCACCGAGACGATCCAGTCCGACTGCATCGGCCGCACGGTCTCCGTGACGGTCGGCGGCGGCGCGCCCACGACGGCGGTCATCGGCGCGGGTGGCACGATCGACGTCCCGCTCACCCTCGCCGATCCGTCGGCGAACGTGCTCGTCCAGGCCTCGATCACCTCGATCGGCGGCCTCACGACGACGCGCAGCTTCCTCGCGACGGCCGACACGACGCCCGCGACGATCGACTCGACGTCGCCGGCCGGTGACTTCGCCGTCGTCGCTCCGACGAACGCGGGCCTCAACGGCACGACGATCATCGCCGACTTGGGCGCAGGGCTTCCCGCGACGGCGGACCTTGCCGCGACCGTCTCCGGGGGTATGGGCGGCTCGCTCTCCCTTGAGGTCAATGGCCTCGTCGTCGGCACGCAGGCGATCGCAGCTTCCCCGGCGACGCTCACGTTCAGCTCGGTCTCGCTCACCCACAACGGCGTCGATACGATTCGCTGGCTCGTGACCGACGCCGTCGGCAACCCTTCGAACGCGACGCGCACTGCGACGGTGGATGTGCTCGCGCCGGCCTTCTCGGGCGCCGTGACGCTCACGCTCCCAAATCGGCGCACGGCGACGCTCAACGTAGCGTTTTCGGCGCCGGTCGAGGATGACGTGACCAACAGCGGGACCGCGACCTCGTATGAGGTCCGCTACGTCTACGACGCCGACGCGCGGCCGGTCGCCGTCGCCTACGACGCCTCGCGGTTCGCGGAAGGGGCGCTCGCT
>CAYHCR010000179.1:0-6898 GCA_964354895.1 uncultured Myxococcales bacterium
CAGTTCTCCGTCGCGCCCGCCACCACGCTCGAGAGCCAGAGGATCGCGCCGGTCAGCGCCGCCCAGACGAGCGCCGCCGACGAGAACGGCTTGAGCGACGCGACCACATATTCCGCCGTCGCGACGTCCAGGAACGAGTGGCCCCGCCAAGCGCGCGTGAGGAGCTCCACAGCCAGCGCCGCCGGGATCACCATGCCGAGGTTCCCGACCGCCGCCGCGAGCTGCGAGCGCGTGATGCGCTGGATGAGCTCGACGAGCCCCGCGAGCTCGTGCTGGCCGTTCGCCGCCTCCTTGACCTGCGCCGCGAGCGCCGCCGCGGTCATCGACGGCTGCTTCGTCGCGAGCGTGAAGCCGAGCGCCTGCATCAGCACGAAGGAGCCGGCGTAATTGAAGCCGTGAAACAGCACCTCAAAGAAGTACGGCGCGTGCAGCGACGCGATGAGGAACTTGAGCGCCGCGGTCCCAGCCGTCAGGAAGCCACCGCCGCCGGCGCTCGTGATCATCGAGTGCCATTCCTTGCGGCTGCTCGTGATGTAGTGCTCCCCGGTGTGTCCGGCGCGCTCGATGATCTTGCGTGCGAGCTGGCGCGAGTTCCCGCGCACGAGCCCCACGATGCTGCGGTCCTGCGCGCAGGCGCGCACCAGCGAGCCGAGCAGCCGACGGGCCCGACGGGCGCCCTCTCCCGCGGGCTCGGTCTGCCTCGGCCGGGCGAGCGCGAGCAACTCCGAGAGCCGCTCCAGATTGCGTCCGACGAGCTCGATTCGATAGACGAGATCGACCGAGACCCCCGCCTCCTCCAACCGCGCGTGGACCGCCTTGAGCGTGCGTCGGATCTCGCCGTTCGTGCGCGAGACCTCCGCCCGCGCCGCCTCCCGTGCCGAGCCCTCCTCTGCCCGCAGCAGCGCATCCACGAGCCGCGGCAGGCGCAGGAACGGGGAGTCGCGGATGGGGCCGTCCGGCGAGCGGCGCCGCACGTCCTCCGAGAGCCCGAGCGTCGCGACGCGCGCGGCGATCACCTGCGCGGCGTCGCTCATCTCTTCGCGGGCGTCGAGGAACGGGTCCTGGCCGCTCGCGGCGAGCGACGTACCGAGCGACTCGAGCAGCTCGGTGGGCAACGAATGCAGCCACTCGGCGTCGCGCTCATGTGGGAAGAGCCGCAGGACGAGCTCCGCGAGATCCTGATCGTCCGGCGGCCGCGGCAGGATCGCGCGGGAGAGGCGGTCGATCGCCTCGCGCGTGAAGGCCGGCTGCGCGGGCAGGCCCGTCTCGCAGAAGAGCGAGAAGCCCTTCGTGTCCGCGAGCAGCCGGACCACCAGCCGCGAGGTCCGCGTCCGGAACGCCTCGATCTCCTCGAGCGCCGCCACCAGGATCCGCAGGCGCGCCGTCCGCGCGGTGTCCTCCGCGCCCTCCGCGCCGACGAGCCGCTTCATCCGTCCCTGCGACGAGAGCACCCAGTGGGCCAGCGCCTCCAGCCACGCGATGCCTTCGGCGAGCGGCGCCTCGGGATCGATCCCGCACAGCAGCCCGTGGAGCCGCCGCGCCGCCACCCCTCGGGGCGCGTGCGGGAAGTATCGCTGGCCGAACGCCTCCGGCTCGGGCGGCGCGGGCATCGACGACGACTCGGTCATGGCCCGACCGTAGCCTGCGGCGCGCGCGAGGTCAGCGGACCTTCACGGCCTGCGGCGGCGCCTGCGGGATCGCCGCGGCCTCGGCGGTCAGCGCGAGGAAGCGCTCCATGTCGCGCACGGTGCTCTCGGTCTCCTCGACCTCCACCGTGAGCGCGTCGAGCTGCTGCGTGATCGCCTGCGGATCGCGGATGGTGATCGACTGTTCATGCACGAGCCGCAAGACGTCCTCGATCGAGGCGAGCTGGTGGCTGATCACCTCGCGCGATTCCTCCGCCTTGGAGAACCGCTCGAGCCGCTTGTGCAGGATGTCGATCCGCTTGCGCTTGATCTCCCGCACCGCCTCGCTGCCGCCGGGGGAGGCGAGATCGCCCTCGAGCTCCGCGAGATCGCGCTCGATCATGCGTCGGTCCGTCGCGTTGAGGTATCGACGGTAGTCGTTGAGCGTCACGAGCAGCTTGAGGAACGCCGCCAGCAGCGACTCGATCTTGGCCTGCGACTGCTCGAGCAGCAGCGCGCCGTGCGTCTCCTCGTGCCTGCGATAGTTCTGCCGGATCCGATCCGCGAGCTGCCGCAGGGAGAGATAGTGCTCGCGCTGGTTCGTCGCGAGCTCCTCGACCATGAGTTCCTGGCGTTTGCCCTCCGAGAGCCGCCGCACCTTGTGGAGCCGCGCGTCGATCGCGCGCCGGAAGCGGTCGTTCGCGGGGATCACGCCGAGGTACGCCAGCTCGAGGCCGGCCCCGAACAGCAGCGGGACCTCGCTGCCCAGCGCGATCGCCGCGACGGCCGAGAGCCCGAGCAGCACCAGGTTCCACGGGTGCAGCACCGCCGCCTTGAGGTAGGTGCCCGCGCTCGCGACCGCCACCATGAGCAACTCCTCGCGCGGCCCTCGCGGGCGACGGCTGCTACAGCTCCACCTTGAGGCTCTGCGCCACGCCGGCCTTGATCTCTACGCCGAGGCTGCGCGACTTTCCGTTCGCCTTGACCGTCACCTTGCGCCGTCCGGCAGGCACCGCCAGCCGGAACGGGGTCACGCCGTGCAGGACGCCGTCGATCTCCACCACCGCGCCCGAGGGCGTCGAGTCGATCTTCAGCTCCCCCATACCGCCGATCGGCGCGGCCGACGCCGGCGACGGGCAGCGCGCCGAGAAGAGCCGCGGATCGACGACCTGCGCGAGTGGCGGCATACCCTCCCCGAGGGTGGCCCAGGCGGCCGCGAGCTCGAACGACAGCGGCCGCAGCTCCACGGTCTGCAGAGCTTCCCGCGCCGAGAGCGCCGGCACGCCGAGGCCCCTCGAGAGCGGATCATCCACAGCGAGCGTCGCCTCCTGCAGCGCCTGCGGCAGCGGGCAGGCGAGCGCCGCCGTCAGCCCGTCGGGCAGACAGCCCACCTTGCCTCGACCGACGAGCACCATGGGATCCAGCGGCTCCACGGTGCGCAGTACGCCCGCGCGACCGTCGCGGTTCAGCGCGGCGAAGGCCCACGAGGGCGCCACCGCCGCCGACGCGCGACCGTCGGAGAACGCCTTCACGGCGGCCTCGGTCGAGGGCTCCTGCAGGGTCGTCACCGTCTGTTGCATACCTGCGCGTTCGAGCACCGCCGCGAGCACGAGCCGCTCGGCGGCGCCGGGCCCCACCGCCACGATGCGGCCGGCGAGCGCGGCCACCTCGGAGACATCGGGGCCGGCCTCGAGGACCAGCTCGCCGCGGCCGGAGGCGACCACCGCCGCGACGTACAGCGCTGCGTCTGGCTCCCGCAGGCCGATCGCCGCCTCCGAGAGCGGCAGCAGCGCGAGCTCCGCGCCGTCGGCCCGAAGCCGGTGCAGCGCCGCCGCGCCGCTCTCGACGAACGAGAGCGTCACCGCCGGGCGACCGGGCTCCTCGACGAGCAGCCGCGCCGCGGCGAGCCGGCGCACGGTCGCGACGCGCAGGATCGAAGGGGAAGGCATGCAGGCCGCGGGCGGCGTCGGCGCGAAGACGAAGCCGGGCGGCGGCGCAGGGGCGGGCTCCGGCGGGACCGGGAGCGGCGGCGGCTCGACGACCACGCGCGGCGGGAAGAGGTGCGGCGCGCCCTCGGGCAACCAGCCCGCGCGATCGGCGCCAAGAAAGATCACGAACCCGCCCGCCACCACCAGCAGGATGCGGCCGCCCGGGCCGAGCCGCGTCTCCGTCGCCACGAGCGCCCCTCCTTACGACTTCAGATCGAGCTTCTTGCCGAGCGTCTTCTCTCCGCCCACGTTCTCGGAGACGGGCTGCGGCGCAGGCGCCTCCATCATCCCCATCTCGAGCTTGAACTGCTTCACGAGCTCCGCCGCCCGGATCTTCTCGGCGGTCTCCTCGATCTCGACGCTCTTGCCGTCGACCGAGTCGAGCGCCATCTGCATCCGCGCCTCGTTGAGCGCCGTCTTCTCCTCGACCTTGCGGATCATCTCGTCGTGCGTCTGGTCGATGCCGCCGACCGTGAACGACTCGAGCGCGTCGGCGACCTTGGACTGCCACTTGGCCCGCCGGCTGTCGCGGATCGCCTGCATCGCGTCCTGCGTCTTGCGCTCCTTCTCCCGCAGGAAGGCCTTCTTCATGACGAGCGACTTCTCGTAGGCGTCCTTCGCCATGCCGAGCTGCGTCTCGTTGCGCGCGAGGTGGCCCTTCACGTTCGTCAGCTGGGTCGCGTAGCTCGCCGCGATGTCGTCGCGCCCCGCCTGGATGCCCGCCTTCACCTTGGCCGTCAGGTCCCCGACCTCGTTGCGGTACTTGGCGTGCTCCTTCTCGAGCAGCGTCACGTTCGCGCGGACCATCGCGATGTTCTCGTTCAGCTTCGGGACCTGATCGTTCATGTCCCGGATGTTCTGTTCGAGGATCAGCTCCGGATCCTCCACGGAGCTGACGAAGAAGCCCACGAACGACCGCATGGCCCGCTTGAGCCGCACGAACATGACGTCGCCTCCAAGGCCGGAGCGCGGAAAATCCCGCGTCGTTCCGGCCTCCTGCATGGCGCGCACGCTAGCAGGGCCCCGCCGCCGCAACAAAGAACCGAAGGCGGCCGGCGCGTCCTGCGCGACGACCGCCCCCAAGCTGCGCCGATCTGGCCTACGCCGCGATCGGACCGAGCTTCGCGAGCGGCGCCTTCTCGGCCGGCGCCGGCTCGTCGAGCATGCCCATCTCGAGCTTGAACTGCTTGACGAGCTCGGAGGCGCGGATCTGTTCGGCGTCCTCCTCGATCTCGATCGACTTGCGGTCCACGGAGTCGAGCGCCATCTGCATGCGCGCCTCGTTGAGCGCCGTCTTCTCCTCGATCTTGCGCAGCATCTCGCCGTGCGTCTGGTCGATGCCGCCGACCTGGAAGCTCTCCATCGCGTCTGCGACCTTCGACTGCCACTGCGCGCGGCGGTGGTCGCGGATGGCGTTCATCGCGGCCTGCGTCTTGCGCTCTTTTTCCCGCAGGAAGCCCTTCTTGAGCACGATCGCCTTGTCGTAGGCGTCGCGCGCGAGCGCGAGCTGCTGGTCGGTGCGCTGCAAGGACGCGCGGCCCGCCTCGAGCTTGTTGGCGAAGCCCGCGGCGATGTCGTCGCGGCCGGCCTGGATCCCGGCCTTCACCTTGCTCGTGAGCTCGTTCACCTCGGTGCGCAGCTTCATCTGCTCCTTTTCGAGCAGACCGACGTTCGCGCGGACCATCGCGATCGACTCGTTCATCTTCGGGACCTGGTCGTTCAGATCCCGCACGTTCTGCTCGAGGATCAGCTCGGGGTCCTCGAGCGTCGAGACGAAGAAGCCGAAGAAGGAGCGAAAGGCTCTCGAGAGTCGCTGGAACATGGCGGTCGGCCCCTCTGGGTCGAATGGGACGGAGCGCGTCGTGCGCGCCGACGCCGGGGCTACGAACGTGCCCGGCCTGCCGTTCAACGCCCGGCGTCGCGGATCGATCTGCCGGGTGGATTTCCGCTGGAACCGCGGGGGGCTGGCTGTGCTACACCGCGCGCGCCATGAAGCCTCCCGGACGTTCCCAGCGCCCCCCCGAACGCTTCGACACCGTGCGCGAGCTCTTCGTGCCCGACGGCCCGATCGAGCTCTCCTTCCGGCTCGACGCCGCCGGGGAATTCGGCCGCGTCGCGCCGCTCGAGCTGGAGATCGGCGCCGGGATGGGCGGCTTCGCGCTCGATCACGCGCAGGCGCATCCGGAGATCGACCTCTGCGCGTTCGAGATCAAGCGCTCCCTCGCGGCGCTGATCGACGAGCGGCGCGTGCGGCGGAAGATCCCCAACCTGCGCGTCTTCGGCGCCGACGCGCGGATGGTCCTGCCGCGCATGTTCGCGCCCCGCACGCTCTCCGTCGTACACATCCAGTTCCCGGACCCCTGGTGGAAGACCCGCCATCACGCGCGGCGGATCGTCGACGACGACGTCTCGATCGTGCTGTACCGGCTCCTGCGGCTCGACGGCCTGCTCGAGCTGCGCACCGACGTGAAGGATCGCGGAGAAGAGATGTGTGCGGTGCTCGAGGCGGTGGGCTTCGTCAACCGCTTCGGGCCGGGCACGTGCAAACCGTACGATCCGACGGAGGTCGCGAGCACGCGCGAGCGCGGCTATCTGGCGCGCGGCGAGCCGGTCTTCCGCTACGAGTTCGGCGTGTCCGAGGCGCCGCCGCGACGCCTGCAGAAGGTCCCGACCTCGAAGGTCGGCCTCGCGGCGCGCAAGCGCTAGATCTTCGCGGAATTGGGCCCCGATCTGCGGCATCGCGCCGAACTTGCGCCCCGCCGCCGGCGCTGCGCAGGACCATCGGGGGAGCCTCGGAGCAGAGGGGTTGACGGCCTCTCGCAGAGGGAATGAGGTGCGCCCGTCACCGGCTGGAAAGGAACCTCCTCATGAGCAAGGCAGTCGATACCTTCATGGCGGATGTGATCGCCAAGAACCCCAACGAGCCGCAGTTCCACCAGGCCGCGCGCGAGGTCATCGAGTCGATCATGCCGGTCGTGGAGGCGAACCCCGCCTACCGCCAGGCGAAGATCCTCGAGCGCATCGTCGAGCCCGAGCGCACCATCATCTTCCGGGTGCCGTGGGTCGACGACAAGGGCCAGGTGCAGGTCAACCGCGGCTTCCGCGTCCAGTTCAACAGCGCGATCGGCCCCTACAAGGGCGGCCTGCGGTTCCACTCGAGCGTGAACCTCGGGATCCTGAAGTTCCTCGGCTTCGAGCAGACCTTCAAGAACTCGCTCACCGGCCTGCCGATGGGCGGCGGCAAGGGCGGCAGCGACTTCGACGTCCGCCACAAGAGCGACAACG
>CAYHCR010000180.1:0-6896 GCA_964354895.1 uncultured Myxococcales bacterium
GCGGCCGCCGACGGTGTGACCCGTCCGCGCGGTCCCGGCGCGACTACAGGCAGATGCCGATGCGCGTGTTCGCCGCCGGGTCGGCCGGGTCGGTCACGGCGGTGCAGGTGCCGGCGCCGCAGGCCGCGACGGCCACGGTGCAGGCGCCCGTGGCGTCGAAGCCGTCCGCGCAGTCACACCACGCGAGGCAGTTCGGCGCGCCACCCGCGGAGGCCGCGGCGCAGATCGCGCCGTCGACGCACGGGTTGGACAGGGCGGTGTCGTCGCAGGACTGGCCGACCGCGATGTCCGTGTCGCCCTGCGGCACGCAGCGGCCCTCGATGGAGGCGCCCGTGCTGAAGGCCGGCGTGCAGGTGCGCGCCGAGGTGTTGACGGCCGGGCAGGCGTTCGCGTCGAACATGTCGCACGACTCGATGCAGACGCCGAGGATGTCGTTCGTCTGCGAGGCCGCGGAGCAGAGCTCCGTGGCGCTGCAGGTCGAGGCGCCCGTGCAGGTGCCCGTCGTGGCGTCGAAGCCGCCCGTGCACTGGCAGAACGGGATGCACTCGGCCTGGGCCGGGGTCGTGCCATCGCTGAAGAGCGCCGCGCAGACCGCAGCCTCACCGCACTCCGAGGCAGGAGCCGCGTCGTCGCAGTTCTCGTGCGCCATCATCGTCACGGTCGCCTGGTCGATGCAGGCGCCGGAGAGCGGGCCGCTCGGGTCGTCGAAGAACGGGAAGCAGGCGCGCTCCTGGCCGTCGATGGCCGGGCAGGCGGTCACGTCGAACATGTCGCACGCCGCGAAGCAGTAGCCGATCAGCGCGGGCGCGGTGCCGCCGCCCGAGATGTCGAGGCAGGTCGCCGAGGCGTCCTCACAGCCCGCGTCGCCGACGCCGCCGCCGGCGCCGTTGCACAGGTCGCCGCAGAAGCCCATCGAGGCGCAGAGGCCGTCGGCGTCGCAGTACTCGTTCGCGCTGCAATCGCCGTCCGTCGTGCACTCGACCGTACACTCACCGGCGACAGTGTCGCAGGTGGCCGGCGCGCTGCAGTCCGCGTCCGTCGTGCAGGCCGGACGGCCCGACGCGAGGCAGAGCGTGCCAGCGGAGCACTGGGCGTTCGCAGCCGACTGCCGCGTCGCGTCCTGCTCACACGAGCCGCCCGAAGGCGAGGTGCCGCCCGCGAAGCAGATGCCGATCGAGCTCGAGCAGGCCTCGTCGCCGCAGAGCGGGACACAGGTCCCGAGGGCCGCGTCGCCGACCTCGAGGATGCCGTCTTCCATGTCGCAGCCGCTGAAGAACGTGCCGTTGCCGGCCAGGCCGCCCGACGGCCCGATCGAGTCGCCGTCGCAGTAGTTGTAGAAGCAGAACGGGATCGCGTTGCCCGAGGCTGCGGCCCAGCACATCGTCAGCGGGTCGACGCAGTCCGAGCCGACGCCGCAGGGGCGCAGCCAGAGGGGCGTCTGCGTGATGTCGCCGTTGCACTCGAACTCGCCGGAGACCTCGCCGGGCGTCGTGCAGTCACCGAACTCGGTCGCCTCGGTCGGGTTGACGTTGGCCTCGCAGCGCAGGCCCGCGTTGCAGAAGAAGCCGTTCGGGCAGGAGTCGACCGGGGCCGACTCGCACTCGCAGGTCGGGACGCCGTTGATGTCGTTGCAGCTCTCGCCGGTGCGGCAGGCGGGCGCACAGTCGCCGGCCTGCTCGGGCTCGCAGCGCAGCGTGCCAGCGGCGCAGGAGAAGCCCGCGGCGCAGGTGTCGTTCGCAGGGTCGCAGACGCAGACGGCGTCGCCGGCGCCGCCGAGGACACAGGCCTCACCGAAGGAGCAGGCGGGCGTGCAGCCACCGACAGGCTCGCAGCGGCGGGTGTTCGGGTTGCAGTCGAGCGCCGCGTTGGCGGCCTCGCAGGAGTCGGGGGTCGTCGTGCAGCCACAGGCGCCGGTGTCGGGGTTGCAGACCTCGCCCTCGCCACAGGTCACGCCGTCGCACAGGTCACCGATCGTGCCACCGGTGCCGCCGTTGCCGCCGGTGTCGCCGCCACCCGTGCCGCCGGTGTCGCCGCCGCCCGTGCCGCCGGTGTCGCCGCCGCCCGAACCACCGGGCGCAGGATCTTCCGCAGTCCCGTCATCACACGCCGTCGTACCGAACGCGAGACCCGTCACGAGGACGAGCGCTGCGAGGATCTTCATCTCTGCACGGAGCATCAGGTTTCTCCCTCAAAAGCGCTCGTCTCCGGGCGGCGAGCGATCCCAACGGCCGCATTGGCCGCGAAAAAGAGGCCGGATGTACCGGACCGTCGGGCCTTGCGTCAAGCCGGTGGGGTCCGCCGCCCCCGCCGCTGGGTCAGCGCGGCCCGCGCGACGAGCAGGAGCCGCTCGAGCGCCTCGCCCGACGGCCGGCGCGTCAGCACGAGTCGGACGACCCGATCGGGCAGCTCCAGCGGGCCCGCGCGGGGCGGATCGACCAGGCGGGCCGGGGGCACACCGAGCGCCTCGCTCAGTCGCAGCACGACGGGCAGCGCCGGGGTCCGCCGGGCGCGCTCGATCATCGCGACGAGTCCGGGGCTCACGCGCGCCCGCGCCGCGAGCGCGCGCTGGGAGAGGCCGGCGGCGCGGCGCAGTCCAGCGAGGTTCTCAGCGAGCGTGCGCAGCGCGGGGTGGGCGGCGCGCAGGGACGCCGGCCGCGGCTCAGCCACCCGGACCTCGAGCGGCGGTGACCCAGAGCTCCCGCACGCAGAGCGGGGCGCCACCGGCCGGCACGACGAGCCGGAGCGTTCCGTCTCGAGGGGCGGTCGAGAGCCAGAGCCGCTCCTCGAGGCCCGGTGGACCGGGGATCGGCCGCGCGAGCGCGCCGTACAGCTCTGCCGGCACGACGGCCGGCCCCGTCAACGCGAGCGCAGAAGCCGTAAAGCCTTGCAGCTCTGCTGCCACGGGCGCCGCGCCCGGACAGCCGGTGGCGACGCGCACGAGGAGGGCGCGCTTGACCGGCAGCTCGAGCGCCGTCCCGGGCGCGATCGTCAGGAAGCTCCGCGGATCTCCGTCGCCGCCGGCGGCGGGCGCCGCCGAATCGCGCGGGAAGCGCTCCACGAACTCGACCCGGTCGGTCTGCAGCGTCCCCTCGGCGCACGCGAAGCGCCGCAGGGAGAGCGCCGAGACCACCGCCCGCGCCACGCCGCCGGGCCCTGCGAGCGCGAGCGCGATCGGCGCCTCCCCGAGCGCGAGCGTGGCGGGCGTCGCGCTGCGATCGATCGCGAGCCCCGGTCGTGGACCGGGCAGGCCCGACGGCTCGCCGGCCGGGAGCTCGGCGGCCGTCGCGGCGTACCGGAGGAGCTGCACGGGGGTCGCGGTCGCCGGCGCGCCGACCGCCAGCACGGTCCGACGCACCTCGTCCGGCCGCTCGTCCACGAAACACGCGACGACGGAGGCGCCCGGCGGCCCACAGCCGAGCGACGCGAGCTCGAGCCGCTCCACGCGCGACGCGGTCGCCGCGCCGCTGACATACGTGCGCACGACGATGCCGCCCGAGCCGGGCCGCTCGATCGCCAGCCGGAGCTGCTGCGGCTCCGGGTGGTCCAAGCCGAGCTGCCCCTCGACGATCGCCGTGGCGCCGTCGATCGGGAGCCGCGCGACCTCGAACCAGACGGCCTCCGCGCCGAGCGCCATCGCCAACGACGAGAGGAGCGCCGCCGACATCACGGCTGGAGCTCCTTCTGGACCGTCACGAGCAGCGCCTTCGCCCACCGCTTCACGAGCCGCTCCTCCGGCGGATCGCGCCCGGGGGAGAGCGCGAGCACCTCGTCGAGGAGCCGCTTCGCCTCCTGGGGCTGATCCTCCTCGAGCAGCGTGTCCGCGAGGTAGTAGCGCGCGCGCAGGTTCTTCGGGTGCTGCGCGATGACGGACCGGAGCAGCTTCACGGAGGCGTCCGTGTCCTGCTTGGGCCACGGCAGCTTGAAGTGGTACCGGCCGAGCGTCATCGTCGGGCCACCCTGGTCGATCGCAGGCACGAGGCGCTCGGAGGCCTTCACATGCGCCACGAACGGCGCCTCGACGCCCTGCATCAACGCCTTCGGCACGCCGATCGCGTCGCCGTAGTTCCCTGCACAGATGCCCGCGTAGTAGTGGCCCTCGCCGCCGTTCGAGCGGATCTGGACGGCCGCGTCGCCCTCCGCCCAGCCCCGCTTCGCGAGCGTCGCCTTCTCTGGGTCGGTCGGCGCCAGCTCGCTGCGCCAGAAGAGATTGCGCGCGCGCCGCCAGGTCGCGTCGTAGGCGCCACCCGGGCCCGCCGCCTTCTCGGCCTCCGCGATCCTGGCGTCGAGCGCCTCCATCACGCCCGCTCCATCGCGGGCAGAGTGATACAGCCCGTCGATCTCCCGCCAGAGCGCGGCGGGATCCGGCGCGGCCCCGGAGGGCGCGAGGAGGGGCGCGACGGGCGGCGTGGCGACGGGCGCCTCGTCCGCGACCGCCGGAGCGGCGGCGAACGCGAGGCAGAGCAGCAGGGGCAGGCGCATCCGGGGAGCCTGACACGGCGGTCTCGCGACGAGCAACGCGGCGCCGTGGACCTGCCCGGTCGAGCGGGGCGAGGGCGCCCCGGAACCGCTTGCGGGGCCGTCCTCCGGTGCTAGCTTCCTTGGATTCGGGGCCGCCGCGGCCGGAGACGACTGACCATGTCCGACGACAAGACGAAGAAGGGTGGACCGCTCCAGCAGCCCGGGAGCCTGCCGGTGCTCGGCAAGGACGAATTGCCGGCGGTGCTGCCGATCCTGCCGCTCCGAAACTCGGTCTTCTTCCCCGGTGGCGTGCTGCCGCTCGCGGTCGGCCGCGCCAAGACGATCGCGCTGATCAAGGACGCGGTGCGCGACGACCAGGTGATCGGCGTGGTGACGCAGAAGCGCGCCGAAGAGGAGGACCCGGGCGCCGGTGACCTCCACACGATGGGCACCGTCGCGCGCATCGTGAAGCTCCTGAAGATGGGCGAGGACAACTACTCGCTCGTCGTCCAGGGCCTGCAGCGCTTCCAGGTCGTCGAGCTGATCCAGGAGGCGCCGTACCTCAAGGCGCGCGTCACCGCGGTCGAGGATCCCTCGAGCGACGACGCCGAGATCCAGGCGCTCGGCATCAACCTCAAGAAGCTCGCAAAAGAGGTGATCGAGCTGATGCCGGATCTGCCGGCCGCGGCGACCGAGCTCGTCGAGTCGATCACGCACCCCGGCCACCTCGCCGATCTGATCGCCGCGAACGTCGACGTCACGATCGAGGAGAAGCAGCAGGTCCTCGAGACGATCGCGCTCAAAGACCGGATGAAGCTGGTCCTCGAGCTGCTCAATCGCAAGCGCGAGATCCTGAAGCTTTCCAACAAGATCGACAGCCAGGTGAAGGGCGAGATCAGCAAGACGCAGCGCGAGTACTACCTGCGCCAGCAGCTCAAGGCGATCAAGGAGGAGCTCGGCGAGCTCGGCGAGGACGAGGAGGAGGATCTCGACGAGCTCGCGGAGCGGCTCAAGAAGGCGGCGCTCCCGCCGGACGTGGAGAAGGTCGCCAATAAGGAGCTCAACCGGCTCAAGACGATCCCAGCCGCGTCCAGCGAATACACCGTCGCCCGCACCTACCTCGAGTGGATGGCGGACCTGCCGTGGAGCAAGAAGACCGAGGACAACCTCGACATCATCAACGCGCGCACGGTGCTCGACGCCGACCACTTCGGCCTCGACAAGGTGAAGAAGCGGATCATCGAGTACCTCGCGGTGCGCAAGCTCAAGAACGACATGCGCGGCCCGATCCTCTGCCTCGTCGGCCCGCCCGGCGTCGGCAAGACCTCGCTCGGCCAGTCGATCGCGCGCGCGATCGGCCGCAAGTTCGTCCGCATGTCGCTCGGCGGCGTGCGCGACGAGGCCGAGATCCGCGGCCATCGGCGCACGTACGTCGGCGCCCTCCCCGGCCGCGTGATCCAGTCGATGAAGAAGGCCGGCACGACGAACCCGGTGATGCTGCTCGACGAGATCGACAAGCTCGGCGCCGACTTCCGCGGCGACCCGTCGGCGGCGCTGCTCGAGGTGCTCGATCCGGAGCAGAACAACACGTTCTCGGACCACTACCTCGACGTCCCGTACGACCTCTCGAAGATCCTCTTCATCGCGACCGCGAACCAGCTCGAGCCGGTCCCGGCGCCGCTGCGCGATCGCATGGAGATCATCGAGCTGCCCGGCTACACGTTCGACGAGAAGATCCAGATCGCGCACCGGCACCTCGTGCCGAAGCAGCTCAAGGAGCACGGGCTGCCAGCGGACTCGGTCCGGTTCGACGACAACACGCTCGGCGCGATCCTCGTGGGCTACACCCGTGAGGCCGGCGTTCGCAGCCTCGAGCGACGGCTCGCGGACATCTGCCGCGGGCTCGCCGTCGAGGTCGTCAGCGGCAAGGCGCTCAAGCAGAGCGTGTTGCCCGAGGATCTCTTCGGGCTGCTCGGCGCGGAGCGGTTCTACAACGAGGTCGCGGAGCGGACGGAGGTCTCCGGCGTCGCGACGGGCCTCGCCTGGACGGCGGCCGGTGGTGACATCCTGTTCATCGAGGCGACCAAGATGCCGGGCAAGGGCTCGCTCACGCTGACCGGCCAGCTCGGCGACGTGATGAAGGAGTCGGCGCACGCCGCGCTCTCCAACGTGCGCAACCGCTCGGCGCGGCTGGGGCTCGAGGCGAGCTTCCTCGAGAAGGTCGACCTCCACGTCCACTTCCCGGCGGGCGCGATCCCGAAGGACGGGCCGTCGGCGGGCGTGACGATCACGACCGCGCTCGTCTCGCTCTTCACCGGCATACATTGCCGCGGAGACACGGCGATGACGGGCGAGATCACGCTGCGCGGGCTCGTGCTGCCGGTCGGCGGGAGCAAGGAGAAGGTCCTCGCGGCGCCCCGCGCGGGGCTCCAGCGGAC